>JALSIU010000061.1 GCA_026989715.1 Methylomonas sp. | reverse complement strand
CATTAAGCGTATTTGCTTGCTGGCATGAATGGCATCCACACACACTTTATTACATTCTTTGCGCGGAATAATATTCAACATCACCCAATGACCTTTGAGTTCATCAATATTATCAATAGAAAATGGATCAATCCCCTGTAGATCTGAGCGTTCTGTCGTAATAAGCGGTATGATCAGATCGCCATTATTGGTTGCTCCCGGCCGAAAATCAGCATCTTTGGTTAAATACCAAGCAATCGAAAAAGGGATAATAGTCATCAAGGCTAAAATAATAATCGTACGTTGATTTTTCTTTTTTTGGTCAGTCATTTGTTTCTTTTTTACAGCTTATCCAAAGTGTTAATAATATTAAAGTAACAGCCAATGCAAACCACTGGAATGCATAAGCCTTATGTTTCTCAGGCGGCATTTTAGTGCTTATCTGCCAATCTCTTGTATACCCATCATTTTGCGTAGGCAGTAACTGCACTTGAAAATCTAAAACCACATACCCCAATTTTTGTGCAATTTTTTGAGCATTGATAATTTGCACAACTGACGGCCACCCTTTACCGGGTTCATCCGCCCCTTTTAATATCAAGCCTACGCCAGGGAAATCATTGATTATCCCGACTATCGTTTGCTCTCCTATAGAGGGCGATAAGGAAATATCAGGTAACTGCCTATCCTGAGACATAGGAAGCCAGCCACGATTAACCAAAACGATGTCCTGGCTCTTTAAAACAAAGGGGGTCAAAACAAAGTAACCCACTTTGCCCAAATAAATCTGATTATCAATTAAGAACTGGTGCTGGGTATCATAGTACCCTTGTAACTCAACTTTTCTATACTTAAAGTCTTGTTTTGCATGCACCAATAATGACAACAAAGGCACTGCTTGCATGTGCGCCTTCTCCTGTTCAAGCTGTAAAAATTGACGCTTCACCTCTGCTCTGTCAAGTTGCCAAAATCCTAGTCGAATCAACAAAGCAAGCAAAGCAACAAACAAAAGCAATGGCAACAACCTTATTTTACAGTAATAGCCTAAAAACCTTAGTGTCATTAATCAGTCCAATTTTATACAAATTACCCAAAATATTTTTATCGCATTTATGTAAGAAAAAAACCTAATAACGCCAAAACGCACTCCAGACTTCAAAACAACAGCCCAACCGAGTACTCTTGGTAAGCAATTGAAAAAAGGCAAAATTATTTATTTATAAATAGATTTCAATTATTTAAAAATATAAATTTACAAGCCTAGTTAAGCTTCTATATATTATTAAATTTCAAGCTCTAATAGAGTCTATTAGTTGCGCTATAATAAAACCAACACAACCTATCTTTATCTAACAACCTATCAACATTATGCTAAAAATCCTTATTATTCTCATTTTTCTCATTATTATTGCCAGCTTGGGTACAGCTTTATTTCATCTCATCAAACACGAAGAATCCTCAACCAAAACAGTCAAGGCTTTAACTTATCGTATAGGCATTTCCCTTGCCTTATTTATTTTATTGTCCATCGCATTTATGACAGGACTCATCCAACCAACAGGTATCGGCATGCAAATGCAATTACAAAAAGCAAAAATGCTGGAATAACAAAATACCGTGGCACAGTATAGCACTGTTACCCAGTCACTTTGATGCCACACCTGCCTTTAACAGGCAAAAAAAAAGCACTACCGATTAAGGTAGTGCTTTTTGCAGTAAAATTAAATAGCTTACAGCAAATATACAAAGATAAATAAGCCTAACCATACCACATCGACAAAATGCCAATACCACGCACCTGCCTCAAAAACAAAATGATTTTCGGGTGTAAAGTGTCCTTTCCAACTACGGAATAAAACAACAGACAAGATGATGGCTCCCACACAAACATGAAACCCGTGGAAACCCGTTAACATAAAAAAGGTTGAACCATAGATTCCAGAACCTAAAGTTAAGCCCATCTCATGATACGCTTCCATATACTCAATGGCTTGTAAACCAACAAACAAAAAACCTAAAGCAACTGTTGCAGCTAAGCCCTTAATTAACTGACCACGATTTTTAGCAAGTAAGCCATGATGCGCCCAAGTACAAGTCACTCCACTTGTCAATAGAATCAAAGTATTCAATAAAGGCAATCCAAATGCCCCCATAGGCTCAAAATCCCCACCGATATTACCAGGGCCATTTGTGGGCCATACCGCTTCAAATGAAGGCCACAACATGGCTGTAGAACGCCCGGGGCCATCACCAATCCCTGCAATCCAATCAACAGATAAATTACGTGTGTACCAAAGTGTGCCGAAAAATACAGCAAAAAACATAATTTCAGAAAAGATAAACCACATCATCCCCATACGGTAAGAAATCCCTACCCCATGATTGTATGTACCTGATTCACTTTCATTCGCTTGCATGGTAAACCAACCAGCCAGCATTAATATAAAAATTCCCAGCCCAAGCAACATAAAGGTAGAGCCTGCCGCATTACCATTTAAGTAATTTGCAAAGCCCGCTAACGAGGTCACTAATCCTAGTGTCGCTGCAATCGGCCATGTCGCTTTATGTGGAATGTAATATGCGTCTTGTGTAGACATCATTATCCCCTATTTATTTTTAGTAATATCAAAAAATGTAAGTCCAAATGTCAATCGTTTATAACTATCAGGTAGTGCCGGATTAACAACTAATTGCACTTCTAGGTGCTTAGTTTCTCCGGCAGCAAAAACCTGATCTTCAAAACAAAAACATTTGGTATTTTTAACATATCCTGCTGCCGGTCCAGGCGTAATACTTGAATTAGCCCGAGCCACCATACGTTTATTAGTTTTATTTGTCACACGATACCGCATCGTTACCACTTCCCCAGGGTGCGCTTTAATTGCATAGCTTAGTGCCTTAAACTCTAAGCCTGTTCCTGCACTGGCTGAAGTAATAAATTCAACAGTTATATTACGCTCTAAATCAACCTCATAATTTAAATCAGCAGAACTTTGTCGAGTTTTGCCATTAATACCTGTAATCTCGCACAAAATATCGTACAAAGGAATCAATGCCACTGCAAATAAAAACATAACGAACACTAATAAAAGTAAGACTCGTACCGTTTTTTTATTCTTCTGCTCTAAATCGTCCTTGCTCACTCAGATGTAACTCGTATAACAGCAAAAATATAAATTGAAACCGCAACAACTGTTAATACAACCGCCGTCAGAATATTTTTTGTTTTAACGTTCATTTTCTCTCCAATACTTTGCCTATACAAAAATAATATAGGCAAAGTTATTCAACAGGACTTAGAAGTGCTCTGTTGGAATTTTTTCTGGCGGAGTTGCAAAAGTATGGTAAGGAACAGGAGAAGGCAATGTCCATTCTAAACCATGTTTATGTGCATCTTCCCAAACTTCATCTGTTACTTTTTCACCAGTTCCGCCTTTAATTGTTTTAATCACAATATAAAGGAATAACAATTGGCTAAAGCCAAAAATAAAGGCGCCAATACTTGATACCATATTCCAATCAGCAAACTGTACAGCATAATCAGGGATACGACGCGGCATACCCGCTAAGCCTAAGAAATGCTGTGGAAAAAATAGAATGTTGACCGAAATAGCTGATAACCAAAAATGGAATTTAGCTAATCTTTCATCATACATATTCCCAGTCCATTTAGGTAACCAGAAATACCCTCCCGCCATCAAAATAAAAATTGATGCAGGTACTAATGTGTAATGAAAATGCGCCACAATAAAATAAGTATCATGGTACTGAAAATCAATAGGTGCCATCGCCATCATTAAGCCGGTAAAGCCGCCTAATGTGAACAACACAACAAATGCAATGGAAAACAACATAGGCGTTTCAAAAGTCATTGAGCCCTGCCACATGGTTGCCGTCCAGTTAAAGATTTTCACCCCGGTTGGAATGGCAATCAACATGGTGGCATACATAAAGTATAACTCCCCTGCCATCGGCATCCCTACAGTAAACATATGATGCGCCCATACGATAAATGACAAGAACGCAATCGCTGCCGTCGCATAAACCATAGAGCTATAACCAAACAGTGGTTTACGCGCAAATACTGGGATAATGGTTGAAGCCACCCCAAATGTGGGCAAAATCATGACATAAACTTCAGGATGTCCGAAGAACCAAAAGATATGTTGATAAAGCACAGGATCACCACCACCCGCCGCATCGAAAAAGCTAGTATCAAAGAAGCGATCGGTTAATAACATGGTTACTGCACCCGCAAAAACAGGCATAATTGCAATCAATAAGAAAGCAGTAATTAACCAAGTCCAGACGAATAATGGCATTTTCATTAATGTCATTTTAGGCGCACGCATATTAAAAATAGTTGCGATAATGTTAATCGCCCCCATAATCGATGAGATACCCAATAAATGCACAGAGAAAATTGCGAATGGTAACGCGGCACCTGTTTGCAAGACTAACGGTGGATATAAAGTCCAACCGGATGCAGGCGCACCGCCTTCCATAAATAAGGTACTCGCTAATAAAAGCACCCCGGCAACCAATAGCCAGAAACTCATATTATTCATTCTTGGCAATGCCATATCGGGCGCGCCAATCATCATAGGAATTTGCCAGTTAGCAAAACCAACAAATGCCGGCATAACTGCACCAAAGACCATAACTAAGGCATGCATGGTGGTCATCGAGTTAAAAAACTGCGGACTGACAAACTGCATACCAGGTTCAAATAATTCAGCACGAATAATCAGTGCCATCGTTCCACCCACAAAAAACATGGCTAGAGCAAATAAAAGATAAAGTGTACCAATATCCTTATGGTTAGTGGTAATTATCCACCTCAATAAGCCTTTTTCAGGCCCATGATCGTGATGATCATCGTGCTCATGTTCAGCTACTACAGCAGACATAATGAATACCTCTTAAAAATAAATACTAAAAACTAATCGATTCAAATAAAAATAACAACGTATTATTCATCATCGTCGTCATCATCATCGTCATATTCGACAGCTGGAATTGCTGCTTGTAACGCTTTTACAGCCGAAGGCTGAATTGAGTCACCTACCGAATTGCCTAAACCATTACGGATAAATGTAGACACCGCAGCAAAATCAACCGGATCAAGCATTTGCCCAAAAGCGGGCATCATACCTTTACCATTAAGCATTAAACTAACTTGCGCATCCATAGCACCTGTTACTATAGGGCTGTTGGTAATTGCCGGAAAAGTTCCCGCCATACCTGCACCATCTGCCATATGACAAGATGCACAGTTATTTGCATAAACACCTTCACCTTTAGCAATTAAATCTGCTTGCGACCACTCTTTATCAGCAGCGGCGGCGGTTGCAACCGCAATC
>JALSIU010000060.1 GCA_026989715.1 Methylomonas sp. | reverse complement strand
CATTTCAGCACAATGCCGAACAATAGCTGTTCTTGGGTAAGGTTCGCCTTTCTCGTCATCCGACCCATTCAACAGCCCCTTCCCGTGGCGGGATCAATGCTCTTGCTCCTTTATTCCGAATAACCTGATGCAACCATATACTTTTTTTAATCATTCATTGGGTGCTATTAACGCTACCTATAAACCAAAACACTTACTTTGATGAAAGGCGCGAAGCACTGGCGATGGGAGTTTTTTCTTATGCGCCAAATGAACCCACAAGAAAACATCATTGACTTTGTAAAGGCTGGCTAAATGGGGTTATATCAGTTTCTGCTATAATCGAATTATTAAATTAGAGGTAATTGAATATGCAAACATTAGAACTTAAAGACGATGTAGCCGAACAGCTTAAACAAGCAGCTAAACAGGCGCACTCATCAACCAATGACCTTATAGAGCAATTTCTAAGCAAGTATGCCAGCGAAGAAACGCCCCCTAAAACACTCAATGACTTCTTTGGCATACTTAAGAACTCCCCTACGTTTAAAGGCGACCCAGTAGAAATACAAAGGACTATGCGTAATGAATGGGGTTAAATATTTATTAGACACCAATATTATCCTCGGCATTATCAAGGGAAACCCTGATGCAGGTATAAAACTGAAAGGTATAAACCTAAAGACCTGTGCTTATAGCTCTATCACCCGTATGGAATTATTAGAGGATTTAAAAGACCTTGCTACCGTTGCAGAATTAAAAAACGAGCCTACCATATCGCTTGATAGTGTAATCAAAAAGCTTAAAGCCAATGACCTGCTATAAGGTAGAGCTAAAAAAATCAGCGGAAAAAAGCCTACTCAAATTACCTAAACCTGTTATCGCAAAGGCAATTGACTTGCTACATTTTACACAGGGGGTAACAAGAAGTTGTTTTTACCCACAGCATTATTTTTTTAGTATTTAAGTATTTTCTAATTCAGAATATTACCATCTAAAACAGAGGTTTAGATGGTAGGCACGAGTGAATTCGAATCACCGACCCCTACCATGTCAAGGTAGTGCTCTAACCAACTGAGCTACGCGCCTAAAGAATCTAACAAGATAAGACTAAGATTGACTGGTAGGCGCGAATAGATTTGAACTACTGACCCCCACCATGTAATGATGGTGCTCTAACCAGGCTGAGCTACACGCCTAAATAATCTTAGTAACTAATTTAAGAAGAGCGTATTTTACCCAAAAAAACAGATATTGCAAGCCTTAAATCAACATCTCTGCCTGTAATTGCTTTATCTCATCACGAATACGGGCTGCCTCTTCAAACTCCAAATTTTTTGCATGCTGATACATCTGCGCTTCTAATTGCGCTAACCTCTTCTCTTTCTCTTTTGCAGACAAAGACTTATAACTTTCCTGTTGCGTGGCGGCCTTATTTTTTGCAGACTGATTTAAACCGGCTCCCGGAATGCTTACTTCTAAAATATCGGTTACCGACTTATAAATCGTGGTTGGCACAATTCCCTGTTGCCGATTAAATGCCTGCTGCTTTGCGCGGCGGCGTTGCGTTTCTTCTATCGCCTGCGCCATAGACTTGGTGATTTTATCGCCATATAAAATCGCCTTACCATTGGCATTACGCGCGGCACGACCAATCGTCTGAATTAAAGACACGACGGAACGCAAAAAGCCCTCCTTATCCGCATCTAAAATGGCAACAAGCGACACTTCCGGAATATCCAAGCCTTCACGCAATAAATTAATGCCGACCAATACATCAAATTTTCCCAAACGTAAATCACGAATAATTTCCACGCGCTCTACCGTATCGACATCCGAATGCAAATAACGCACACGCACATCATGCTCCATCAAGTATTCAGTTAAATCTTCTGACATCCGCTTGGTTAAGGTCGTCACTAAAACGCGCTCTTGCAGCTCAACCCGCATATGAATCTCTGACAATAAATCATCCACTTGCGTGCTTGCAGGGCGCACTTCAATCTCAGGGTCTAACAAACCGGTAGGCCGTACCACTTGCTCCACAAAAACACCTGAATGCTCTCTTTCATAAGGCCCAGGCGTTGCCGACACATAAATTCTCTGGCCTATTTTTGCCGCAAATTCGTCAAAACGTAACGGGCGATTATCCAAAGCCGACGGCAAACGAAAGCCGTATTCAACCAAAGTTTCCTTACGTGAGCGATCGCCTTTATACATTGCCCCAATTTGCGGCACCGTCACATGGCTTTCATCAATAATGACCACCGCATTATCTTGCAAATAATCAAACATCGTCGGTGGCGACTCCCCATCCTCACGCCCGGACAAATAGCGCGAATAATTCTCAATACCCGAGCAATACCCCACCTCATAAATCATTTCAATATCAAATAAGGTTCGTTGCTCTAAACGCTGTGCCTCCACCAATTTATTTAAAGTGCGCAACTGTTGCAAGCGCACTTTAAGCTCTGCCTTTATTTTTTCAACCGCCTGCAACAAAGTCTCCCGCGGGGCAACATAATGGCTTTTAGGGTACACCGTATAACGCGCCACTCGATGCAAAATCTCACCGGTTAACGGATCAAACAATGACAAACGCTCAATTTCATCATCAAACAACTCAATGCGTAAGGCCGCCTCCTCCGATTCTGCCGGAAACACATCAATCACATCACCGCGCACTCGATACGTCCCGCGACGCAACTCAATATCATTACGTGTATACTGCATACTCGCAAAACGGCGCACAATATCCCGTTGCCGTATCTGATCGCCACGCACCAAATGCAACACCATCTTAAAATAAGACTCCGGCTCACCCAATCCATAAATGGCCGAAACGGTCGCCACCACAATGGTATCCTGACGCTCTAATAACGCCTTGGTGGCCGACAAACGCATTTGCTCAATATGATCATTGCGTGATGCATCTTTATCAATAAACGTATCCGATGCAGGCACATACGCTTCCGGCTGATAATAATCATAATACGACACAAAATACTCGACACTGTTTTCCGGAAAAAACTCCTTCATCTCACCGTATAATTGTGCCGCCAAAGTCTTATTAGGTGCCATAATCATGGCAGGGCGTTGGATTTCCTGAATCATATTAGCAATGGTAAAAGTCTTACCTGAACCGGTCACCCCCAGCAAGGTTTGATGCACCTCGCCATCCGCCAATCCTGCAACCAACTGTTTAATCGCCGCAGGCTGGTCACCTGCCGGCTTAAATCGACTCTGAATTTTAAATAATTTACTCACCGACACCGCTATTCATATTGATTAATGGAATTGAACATTTTAGCAACTATCACGCGCTATCTATACCTCTATTAACACCCCAACATATGGATACATCGCCGCGCAAACCATTATTCTTGCGCATAAAATGCTGGGTTTCGCAAACAGACGCTCTACCCAGCCTACGCAGTTCTTTAAAATAATAGATATAAAAATTTAGCGACTATCACGCGCTATCTATACCTCTTTAACACTCCAACACATGGATACATCGCCGTGCAAACCATTATTCTTGCGCATAAAATGCTGGGTTTCGCAAACAGACGCTCTACCCAGCCTACGCAGGTCTTTAAAAAAATAGGTATAAAAATAATATTTCGTAAAGCTTTATTTTATAGATAGCGATATTCTTAGGGTATAATCGGGAGTAATGCAATACTAAACAAGTGCCGTGTTTTATATCACACAGCACCTAAATGGATGGATTTGCAACTATCACGCGAACCATTTAAACACCAATCAATTCGAGGGATTTTTAATGAGTATCAAACTCGCCGACCGACTGAGTGCAGTTAAACCATCACCCACACTAGCCATCACCGCAAAAGCCGCCGAATTGCGTGCCGCCGGTGTCGATATTATTGGCCTAGGTGCCGGAGAACCTGACTTTGATACCCCTGAACACATAAAAGCCGCCGCCACCCAAGCCATTGCAGAGGGCTTTACCAAATACACCGCGGTCGATGGCACACCCAGCCTAAAACAGGCCATTATTGCCAAATTTAAGCATGACAACCAATTAGACTACACCGCCAAACAAATACTGGTTTCATCAGGGGGCAAACAAAGCTCTTACAACCTCGCACAAGCCCTTTTAAATAAAGGCGATGAAGTCATTATCCCCGCGCCTTACTGGGTCTCGTATCCCGATATCGTTTTACTGGCCGATGCAGTGCCCGTTATTATCGAAACCGGCCAAGCGCAACAATTTAAAATAACCGCCGAGCAATTGCGTGCCGCCATCACCGATAAAACCCGTTTATTTATTATCAACAGCCCATCCAATCCAACCGGGGTTGCCTACACACTAGAAGAGCTCAGCGCGTTGGCAGAGGTTTTATTAGACTACCCCGACATCATCATCGCCACCGATGATATGTATGAACATATCCTTTGGCAAAAAGGCAGCTTTGTTAATATTCTCAACGCCTGCCCTGCCCTATATGCCCGCACCCTGGTAATGAACGGCGTCTCTAAAGCCTACTCCATGACCGGCTGGCGCATTGGCTATGCGGCCGGCCCCGAAAACCTGATTGCTGGCATGCGTAAAGTGCAATCCCAAAGTACCTCTAACCCCTGCTCTATCTCGCAAGTTGCCGCCGAAGCCGCACTAAGAGGCGAACAAAGTTGTATTGATAACATGCTGGTTGAATTTAAAAAACGCCATGACTATGTGGTTGCCGAACTTAACCAACTGGCAGATTTTGACTGCCTTGCCACTGACGGCACGTTTTATGTTTTTCCCAATGTTGAAAAACTGATTGCACGTTTAGACGGCATCCATAACGACCTGGATTTAGCGCAATTTTTTATCGAAAAAGCCGAAGTAGCACTCGTCCCCGGCTCCGCTTTCGGCTGTCCTGGCCATATCCGTCTCTCCATTGCCACCAGCATGGCAAACCTGCAAAATGCCATTGCTCGCATTAAACGCGTGATTGCCTAACCCCCCCTCCGTACTCCCGCAAAAAACAGCGGGAGTGCAAATCAACATACTTTTGAGCACGCCGCAATATGCCTATTGCAAATAATTTACCACAAAAATCGCGCTAGAGACCGTAATGCCTAACGACCAAAACATAAAGCGATCAAGACGACGACCCATTTCGGTAAAGCGTTTATCCATCTCTAATTGCATAGATTCAAAACGCTTATCCACTTGCTCAAAACGTTTCTCCATTTGTTTAAAGCCCTCAAGCATCAACTCACGCTGATGCTTAAGCTCTTCTTCCACCCGGATAGTGCGCTCACGCAAATCAATTTCATAGCGCACATTCGCATTTTTAAATTCAGGTGTATTATTGATAATCTGTAACACAATCGCCTGAATTTGCTCAACATCCTCTTTTGCTAATGCCATGATAGACCTCTATATGCATT
>JALSIU010000059.1 GCA_026989715.1 Methylomonas sp. | reverse complement strand
GCCATCATAGCGTAGAGAGGTGCCGCTTGTTGTGTAAGGGTAGCGGCTGGTAGCAAAGTAAAGAGCCTTAGGTGAGGCGTAGAATGTTTCGATATTGCCTGTTATGCAGCGGCTTTGTAAGGCACTTGGGTTATTGACCGGAATGGCGGTTAGAACACTGATGCTGGCTTGGTTATCATACTCTTTGCTTTGTGGTGCGATAAAACAATTTTCTGCTGTGACTAGCGCGTGTTGTGCCCTATTGTTGTCGTAATAGTGGGGTAGAAAAAAGTCTAGTGGTGGTTTTATGGCGTTAACCGGAGCACCTTGGGGGGCTTCCGGAGGCATGGGCAGGATTGATTTTTCCGAGTCTAGGCGTAGGGGTTCGGGAATTGGGTAAATATAGGGCTGTTGGTATGCGCTGGTATAGCGACTTAAAATATACAGCACACCATCGACTAGGCGACTTGATAAGAGTTCGCCATCGAGTGTGAATTGCTGTTGGAGGGACATTTGGGCGGGGTTAGCTGCCTCAATAAACTTTATGTTGATTTTATTGTCGTACGTTACCCAATTTTTATAAACAGTCGGCTGAATTTGCCACGGGTTTTCCGTATTTAACCAGATAAGTGAGCGCGGGCTGCTTTCTTGGGCGCGTCGTAAGTAAATTTCACCGAGGCGTTGGCTGGCATAGTAGGCATTGCCTGTTGTACTGGTATGAGATAATTGCAAGGCACTAATGCCTGTGGCTTGTGCGGGGGCATCTTGGAGCTGATAGCTGTGTAGGCAACTTTGTTGCAGGTCATCTTTACAAGCTTGTAAGCTAAATAATAAATCACCGTCCGTTTTTATGCGGTCTCCTTCATCAACGCCTGCTTCTTGTAAGGTGGTGCCGGAAATATTCACTGTTGTTGCGGTACTTGTTTCAGGTGTGGCGGCGGCATCCGTTGCGGTGGCAAATACCCTGTCCATATAAGGGTAAATATAATTTTGCATGTTGATGGCGGCTTGATAGAGGTAGTCATGTAAAATTTCCGGGTGTTTTATCGGGTGTAATTTATGACTGTCTTTAGCAAACACCAGGAAAGTTGTTGGGTCGCCTGTGTAGTTGATATTGCCTTGCCGTGTTTTATAGCCGGCGTAAATAAGGTATTCACCTGCGGGCAAATTATTATTATCTAGAACGGTAAGTGATTCGCTGGCACTTAATGTCAGTGTTTTGGTGGCAATAATGGGGGTGTTGTCTTCCCAAATTTGCCAGCTATTATCGTTGGTGCGGATGTAATTTAATGTGCCTATTTTGGCGACTAAATAGAGTTCGCTGGCAAAGCCTATATCTTCCGTTGCGATTTGCATATGAAAGCTTAAGGCGATGGCTTCAGATGAGAGAAAGGTGCTCCCGGAGGTACTTAGTTTGTGGCTAATGGCAGCTAATCCATCGGCACTTTGTGCGCCGATGCTGACGGCAGTTACAGATAGGGCGGTGGGGATATAGCTTGCCAGTAGCGTTGCGAGAATAGGTTTTAATGCTGACATGATAGCTCCTTTGGGGGAATGATATGTGGTGTCATCTTAGCAAGAATGTCTGGAGCAGGATGTTAAAAATTGTTATTTTGGCTGTTGCTTGAAAGCAACTGGATATGGTGGTGGCGGTTGTGTTTACTTACGGTGGGTGGATTAATTAATTAATAATGTAACCGTTTTTAGTTAACTTAACCTCATTATCATTCGCCCGCCGCTTTGACTTCTTGATAAATAAATTCTACGTATTGATCAATGAGGTGGTCGTGAAAATGGTCTATTTTTCCTAATTTTAAGCCGTTGATAAAGCCAGACCAGCGGTCTCTTTTTTGCTGTACTGGACTTAAATCGGCAAGTTTTCCCTGTGCATTAAGATACATCAGTGTGCCCGTATGTCGATAGCCTGCCCAAACAGGGGGAACTTGGGTGACGATATCGTTATTGTTGACCCAGCGCAGATAATTAACTTTGGTATGATTGATATAGCGTTTATTGCCGACGCGCGGGCTACCAAAGGTGTGAATTTGCTCCGGTGTTGATTGGATATGTGCCAGTAGGCAGCGGCCGGCACAAATTGTTGCCATTGCCCCCCCTAGCGAGTGGCCGGTAAACCAGAGTGTTTTTTGGTTGTTGCGTAGAGCGTCTTCTAGTACCGGCCAAAGGTCATCCACTTCTTTTTTAAAGCCTCTATGTACACGGCCAACCGTTTCTGCAACGGCTGTTGCGGCATTAAGGTCGGCTTTGACATCATTCCATTCGTGTGGCTCGGTGCCGCGACAGGCAATCACATGGTCGTGTGCATTGATAAAAGAGTAGGCTTGTGAGCCGTCTTTTTCATAGAAAACCACTTCGTTGAAGTTTAATTGTTTGGCTAGTTCTCGGGTGCGTGCTTCGGGGCTGTAGGCAATTTTGGAGAGTTCAGCAAATAGCAAACCTCTAGCAAGTGTGTTCAGTTCTTTGATTGGACCAGGATTTTTTGAGTAAAGTGAGGGTGTTGTGCTTGGGGTGCTGTTCATGGTATTGCGTTTTAAATACAGTGTGAGGTTTTGTTGTATTTTTGCTGGAAATAAAAAAGCCTAGTAAGCCGTTTAATCGGTACTAGGCTTTTTTAGTTAAACTGAGTTTTTAGCGTTATTCATTGCCGCCAAATACGCCTAATAATTGTAATAGGCTTAAAAATAGGTTGTAAATAGAGACGTATAGCGAGATTGTTGCCAATATGTAGTTACGCTCGCCGCCATGAATGATTTCACTGGTTTGGTATAAAATCATACCTGACATGAGTAAAATAAACATACCTGAAACGGCTAAAGATAGCGCCGGAATGGCAAAGAACATTGCGCCGATACCTGCTAGAAAAGCTACTAAAATACCGACCATCAGGAAGCCCCCTAAAAAGCTGAAATCTTTACGGGTGGTCAGTGCATAGCCGGATAAGGCAATAAAAATAATGCCGGTACCCCCTAAGGCGGTCATGACCAGTTCATGGCCATTGCTAAACGCTGTGAGGTACATATTGATAATAGGGCCTAAAGTTAGCCCCATAAAGCCTGTTAAGGCAAAAATAAAGACTAACCCTAAGGCACTGTTGCTGAATTTAGTCGTGGCAAATAGTAGGCCAAAATAACCGACCATGGTGACAATCATGCCGAGTGGCGGCATATTTAGCAGCATGGCTAAACCTGCTGTTAAGGCACTGAAAAGCAAGGTCATTGATAACAATAGGTAGGTGTTGCGTAATACTTTGTTCGTTGCTAAAGTGCTGGCACTAGCGGGTGTTGTGATAGTATTTGATTTCATTGTATAGATACCTAAATTTATAAAGGAGTAATAGGGCAATCTTACAAGAATTTAGTTATATTGAACAATTAATTTATTAACATCGTAAAAATTTTATGACAGAAGCGCAACAAACCACTCCCTATGCCTTAATGGGCGGTGAGCAAGCAATTATCAGTTTAGTGGATAGATTTTATTTTTATATGGATACTCGTCCGGAGGCTAAGGCGTTGCGTGCTATTCATGCACCCGACTTAAACCCTGTAAAAGAGAAGTTGGTTAAGTTTTTGTCAGGTTGGTTGGGCGGGCCTGATTTGTTTGTGCAAGAATATGGACATCCTCGATTAAGGCAACGTCATTTTCCGTTTCAGGTCGATACGCAAATGCGCGACCAATGGATGTGGTGTATGCAAAAAGCACTTTATGAAGTGAGTATGCCTGATGCGCTCAGAAAAAATATTCTGCAGGCTTTATCTGATTTAGCAACGCATATGATTAATACGGAGTAGTGCTATTTAGGTGGTGTTGCATAAAATCAACGGAACTTTTGTGTTACCGTTGATTTTAATAGCAGGTTATTTTTAAGCTTCGATAGTGGTCATTTTGGCGGCAAGTTTAGCAGAGGCTATACCGAGTGCGACCCCTAATACTAGGGAAAAAGAAATGACTAATAGCGGGTTATCCCATGTTGCACCGAGTAACACATCAGTTGATAGTTTGTCAGGGGTTTGCAAGAGGTAGCCGAAGGTTGCAGAATAACCTAACACACTTGCCGGAATGGCCGATAATGCAGGGATATTGGCCGATAAGCACATGGCAATTACTGTTACCGTTACAATTACAGCGGCCATTGCCGGGAAACCTAAAGCATTATCTGGCGCGATAGTGGCGATTTCATAAGCGGCATAAGTGGCTACTAATACGCCGAACACACTACATACGGCGGTATTGACAGCCGCTTGCTTATCACCGCCTAGGGCAAAGTAGGCCGCCCACGAGATGGTTGCGGCCCAGATTAAAAAAACGCCGCTTAAAGGTCCTACGGCTAAGAAGGTTGCAAGTCCTGCAATGAGTCCAATACTGACAGATAGTGCTGAAAGGCTGTTCATGTTCATTACTCCATTATTATCACCTCGTTTTAAGTGCTTACTTTATGGTGAGGTGGAACCCATAAAGTTAAAAATGGTTGTTTTTTAAAGCAACTCATTTTTGCGCTTTGATTTAAACATATAACATTGCTTGGCGCAATATTGGCAACGGACGCTACTGTACTAGGTTTTTTGGCTTCGATTATTTTCGGTGGCGGTAGGTGTCAGTGCGCCAATAAACGCATGCAAAGCAGGTTTGTATCGGTATAATGTGTGAACCTGTTTCCGTGATGTCGGAGCTCTATTTTTAGTATAGGAATTACATATGATGCACCGCTATATTTTGTGTTGTTTATTGATGTTTTCTGGTGTGGTTGTGGCTGAGGATACGGCTGTTCCTGATGTGCCGGATATGCCTTTGCCGGTACAAGATGGCGAGCCGATGGAAGCGGATATTACGATTACCCGTAAAGGGGATAAAACAATTCATGAATACCGTGTCAACGGGAAAATTTATAAAATAAAAATTATTCCGGATGTTGGCCCTGCCTACTATTTTGTTGACCCTGATGGGGATGGCGAGATGGAAGAGGTCAGTGAGAGCGATTTGGATAAGTTGATTAAAATTAATCAGTGGACTATTTTTAGCTGGTAGATTAGGTGTCAGTTTATACGTCTCTTGCTCGAGAGCAAATCGAGTCATTTATTGCGCCTTATGCGTTAGGGCGGCTTATCCATTTTCAAGGTATTAGCGCGGGTATAGAAAATACAAATTATTTACTGACAACAGCACAGGGGCGGTTTGTGCTGACGCTCTATGAGCATTTTAATGTTAGTGAAGTTCAGTGTTATTTACAGTTATTGCGACAATTGGCGCACCGAGCCGATTATTATCCTTATCCATTAGTGGATGCCAAAGAGGTTTATTTACAGGTTTTATCCGATAAGCCCGCCGCATTATTTCATTGTTTACCGGGTGCGTCTTTGCAATCTGTCTCAGTGCAACAAATTGAAGCCGTTGCGCTTGCTTTGGCGCATTTGCATGTGAGTG
>JALSIU010000058.1 GCA_026989715.1 Methylomonas sp. | reverse complement strand
GGATATGGGGGTAAATGGAAAGCCGTACTTATTTTGACTTAAGGGCTGTATCCAGTTCTGCCAGCCTTTCCGGAGTGCCTATATCCATCCAAAAGCCTGTGTGTCGCGCACCGGTAATCATGTCGTGTTGCATGGCGGACTTTAATAAGGGGGCGAGGGCGGCTTTACCGGGCGGCAGGGTGCGAAATAAGTCGGGGTGATATACGCCAATGCCGCTAAAGGTATATTTTGGCTGTTGCGTGTGGCTCAATATGGCGTGTGCATCAATGGCAAAGTCGCCGGCGGGGTGGTGAGCGGGGTTGTTGATTAGTATCAGGTGGGCAAGTTTTATGGGGGTG
Organism: Methylomonas sp.; assembly: GCA_026989715.1. Taxonomy (GTDB): domain Bacteria; phylum Pseudomonadota; class Gammaproteobacteria; order Methylococcales; family Methylomonadaceae; genus Methyloprofundus. The sequence goes on along the minus strand of JALSIU010000058.1, from coordinate 5,081 downwards.
GCGCGTAAATCAGCAAAATTAAAATCACAGAAAATATCGGCATTGACGACTAAAAACGGGCGGTCGCCCAGCAGGGGCAGTGCTTTTTTGATGCCGCCGGCGGTTTCTAAGCCGGTTTCTCCTTCATAGGAATAGCGAATGTTGGCTTGGTAGCGCGTGCCATCGCCAAGGTAGTCGGCAATTTGCGCCCCTAAATACGCTAAGTTAATGATAATTTCGTGGAACCCTGCGCGTACTAAGGCTTCGACGGTGTATTCAATTAAGGGTTTGCCGGCAACGGCTAGTAATGGTTTCGGGGTGTGGTCGGTTAGGGGGCGCATTCTTGCGCCGCGCCCTGCGGCTAGAATCATGGCTTGCATCATATTTGCCGGCTAATGGGTAAAATACATTCGTTTAAGAATTGGTGCAGGGCTTGCAGTTCGGGGTATTGCCTGCTGATTTGTATGACGTAATGCAGGGTGCGCGGAATATCTTTTAAGTAGGCGGGTTTGCCGTCGCGAATATTAAGGCGTGAGAAAATGCCGATGGCTTTTAAATGTCGCTGGATGCCCATTAAATCAAAATCACGGCAAAATTGCGGGTAAGCGCAATGGATGAGGCCGGCTTGTTTGAGCTGTTGGTAATAGGCCGCACGTTGTTGCTCGATAAGCGTATCCGGCCAACGAATATAGCAGTCTCTTAATAAAGACACGGCATCATAAGTAATAGGGCCTATCACGGCATCTTGAAAATCAATAATGCCAGGGTTGTTGTGGGGAACATACATTAAATTGCGCGAGTGGTAGTCTCTGTGTACACAGACTTGCGCTTGTTGCAACGCTGATTCAATCAGTAATTGATAGCTGCTGTCCAGCATTTGCAATTCACGGCCGTTTAAAGTGTATTGGCATTGCCGGCTTAAAAACCAGTCGCTAAATAATTGCAGTTCTGTTTGCAGTAGGGCGGCGTTGTATGGGGGAAGGTTGCAGTCTTGTGGCTTGATATGGCTTTGCAATTGCAGGAGGCTGTTGAGCGCGTCCGTGTATAAGGGGGTGGCATTGTTGTCATTTAGTCGGTCTAAATAGCATGTCGATCCGAAATCTTCGAGCAATAAAAAGCCTTGCCAGGTATTTTGTTGCACAATGTTGGGCACATTGATGTGTGCTTGTTGAAACAGTTGCGCGACTTTAATAAAAGGGGCAGTGTCTTCTTTTTCCGGCGGGGCATCCATGACGATATAGCTTTGCCGTTCGTGTTCTATTCTATAGTAACGTCTAAAACTGGCATCACTGGAAGCAGGCTGAAACCGGGTGATTGTTAAGTGCAGGTCATCACTTAGCCATTGCAGAATGGCTTTTTCTCTGTCGTCATGGGGTGTGATTGTCATTCTTTTATCAAGAGCTGGTTAAAGTAAGGTAAAATTATCGGTTGCTGTCTGAATATTCTACCTAGTTACCTTAGGTTTGAGCAGATTTTTTTAATTTTAAATTTCTTAGTGTGTATGTTGCTTCGCCCTGCTATTTTTTTAAGTCTCGCTTTGCTGTTGACTATGGTGAGTTGCGTTGAGGCAAGTGGTGCCGGTTGGAATTGTAAAAAACATAGAGTCACAGGGCAGTGGGGATGCGTTGCGCCTGAGCAGGGCAAGTTGCCCAAAGTGCCTAAAAAGGAGTATCCCGATAAAAATGTTTGGTGGTGGTTTAATGATAGTTTTAATCCTTACCAGGAGCAGGCGTTTAAAGCTTTGCGTGCGGAGTTTACTAAAGACCCTTGGGGTATGTGCCGTTCCAAGGATGCTATTCAGCCTGTTTTTTATGCAGATAAGGCTTTGCGTCAAGTAACGCCGGCGGATGTGTATGCCGATGGTAGTGAAGTGTTTGATAGCGATGCGATACGCTTTTATGGGGATATTCATTACCAGCGGGCTGATCAGTTTATTCAGGCCGATCAAGCCGATTATAATAAGGCTTCACAAGAGTTGGGTTTGTATGGCGATATTATTTATAAAGATGCCGGTTTTGCTTTTTATGGGGATTCGGCGCGTGTTAATTTAGCCGATAATAAAAGTATCTTACGCAACGCACTGTTTTTATTGCCATCTTCACCAGGGCGTGGGCGTGCCGAGGTGATTTATCGAGAAAATTCTTTTTTAAGCCGCCTGAAAGAGGTGGCTTATACGCGTTGTGAGCCCGGTAATCAAGATTGGATGTTGCATGCCTCTAAGATGAAGATTAATGATGAGACCGGCCGCGCCTCCATTAAGCATGGTTGGTTGGAGTTTAAGAATTTACCGATTATGTATTTTCCATACGGCTCATTTCCGATAGATGATAGGCGTTTGAGTGGTTTGTTGTCGCCCAATTTTGGTATGTCGCAACGTAATGGCTTTGATTTTAGCTTACCTTTTTATTGGAATATTGCCCCTAATTTTGATGCCATTTTGACCCCGCGATATATGAGTAAAAGGGGTTTTATGATGGGGACGGATTTTCGCTATTTATGGAAAAATTCGCAGGGGCAAATTAATGTGGAGGTCATGCCTGAGGATAATGTGACTAAAGAACTGCGTTGGGGAGGGAGTTATCAGCATACGACTTATTTTAGTCCGCAAATGAGGCTGTCTTGGGATGCTAATTTTGTATCAGATAGTGCTTATTTTTCTGATTTGGATGGCAATTTAGGGATTAATAACCGTAATCGTTATTTGCGTAGTAGTGCCAGTTATGACATTAATCTGCCTTGGATGTCTTTTTCAACCCGTATTGAAAATTATCAAAATATAGACCCTGCACAAAGTGATGCCAATGTACCTTATCGACGTTTGCCACAGCTTAAGTTGGATATGCATAAAACGGTGGCAGGTTTGCCGGCGGGGGGCGCGGTCGATTTAGCTTTAGATAGTGAATATGTAGTGTTTCAACGCCATTTCCCTGATGGACAACCCACTGGTCAGCGTTTAAATCTTAAGCCGTCCATTAGTTTTCCATTTATGAGTCAGGGGGGATTTATTATCCCTAAATTTGCATTGCAGCATACACAATATTGGCTGAATGCCTCTCAAAACAGAGGGAGTAATTTAAGTAAAACATTGCCTATTGTCTCTTTGGATAGCGGTTTGTTTTTTGAGCGCAATTTTGCCTCATTAACGCATACCATTGAGCCGCGATTGTTTTATTTATATGTGCCTTATGTTGACCAAAGCGATATTCCTAACTTTGATACCTCTTTGTATGATTTTAATAGTAGCTCTTTGTTTCGGGATAATGTTTTTAATGGTGTCGATAAAACCCAAAATACCAATCAAATCACGGCGGCGTTAACAACGCGCTTAGTGGGTAATGGCCGTGACCGGCTAAAGCTGTCGGTGGGGGAGATTTTTTATTTTGCCGATAGGCGCGTTAATTTATCAGGCGATGCTGTACATGATGAGTTGTTGTCTAATTTAATCACGGAAGTGAGTAGTGAGATTACCGATGAAATAAAATTTACCTCCAGTATGCAGTGGAGCCATAAAAATAAGGCAATTGATCGTGGTAATGCGGATTTAAGCTATCATGGTATCAATAATGACTATATTTTTAATATTGGGTATCGTTACCGTATGCAACGCGAGACTCAGCAAGCGCAAAACCAAATTACTGCCTCGGCGATTGTGCCCATTTATGATGGCTGGAGTGTGGTAGGCTTGTATCGTTATTCTTTTGTGGAAGGGGTTAATTTAGAATATTTTTATGGTGTTGAAAAAGACAGTTGTTGCTGGCGTATCCGAGTGGTTGCGCGGCGTTATATTCGCAGTGTTACCCAAGGGGCGGGCGGGAGTGAGCCATCTAGTTCCATATTTTTTCAATTTGAATTAAAAGGCTTTACCAGTCTAGGTGATAATTTAGATAACTTTTTGTTCAATAATGTACCAGGATATCGCAAACCGATTTATTAGACAGATGAGAAAAAAAATTAAATTAAGTATAGGGATTTTATTATGGCTATGCTGTGTGCAAGTGCAGGCAGTGGAGTATTTAGATGGCATAGTTGCGGTAGTTGAAGATGATATTGTTTTAGAAAGTGAATTGGCGATCGAGGTTTCTAAGGTTGTCAGCCGATTGCGAGCCAATCAGGTGCAGTTGCCGCCTGAATTGGTGCTGTATAAGCAGGTGCTAGAACGCATTATTGTTGATAAATTACAAAGCCAAATTGCAAAGCGGGCGGGCGTGAATATCAGCGATCAGGTTGTGGATAAGTCATTGCGTAATATTGCGCGGCAAAATAATCTGACATTGGATGAGTTTAAACAGGAATTACACAAAGAAGGCATGGATTATAATGAGTTTCGGGAAAATGTGCGTAAAGAAATCGTCATTAATCAATTGCGTAGCCAGGAAATCGGTAGCCGTATTAAAGTGTCTGAGCAAGAGGTTAAGCATTATTTAGAAACGCAAATGAGTGCCGAAGATAGACAGGTACAATATTTGTTGGGACATATTTTAATTGCCATTCCGGAAGGGGCTTCTGCTACGACTATTCAAGCAGAGAAAGCCGAGGCGGATGCGGCTGTTGCACAATTGCGCGCCGGAGCTGATTTTAAAAAAATGGCGGTGAGTATTTCCGATGGCTCTAATGCTTTGCAAGGCGGCAGTTTAGGCTGGCGTACTTTGAATAGAGTGCCGACTTTATTTGTTGATTATGTAAAATCCATGCAAAAAGGAGATATATCGGAGCCTATTCGCAGTCCGGGGGGCTTTCATATTCTTAAGTTAATGGATACTACAGGCGTGGATAAACATATTATTACTGAAACGCATGTGCGTCATATTTTGATTAAAACTAATGAATTGGTCGGTGACGATGAGGCGAAGGCACGTTTAACGGCGATTGCCGCACGAATTGCCGATGGTGATGATTTTGCCATGCTGGCGAAAGCCAATTCTGATGACTCCGGTTCTGCCATTAAAGGCGGTGATTTAGGCTGGGTTGTGCCGGGCTTGTTAGTGCCGCCCTTTGAAAAAGCAATGAGCAAATTGGCCATCAATGCAATCAGTGCGCCCGTACAAACTCAGTTTGGATGGCATTTAATTCAGGTTTTAGGCCGGCGTAGTAAAGATAATAGT
>JALSIU010000057.1 GCA_026989715.1 Methylomonas sp. | reverse complement strand
TCTATTTTTAGCGGCGGGGGTATATGAGTCAGCACTTAATTGAGTAGGGGAAGGAGCGCAACTCCATAGCATAAGTGATAGTGTAATCAGAATTAACTTGTGCATGACAGAGTCTCAATAAATTATAAAATTATCGAATAACAGACCGGCTGATTAAGTCTTACTTAAATGACATATCAACCAGGCTATATTACCTAAAGAAATAGTTTATCGTGTTCGCTACCATTGCGCCAATGTAAACATTAAATAAAACGCCGACCCGCTTTACCCAAAGGGATGGTGTCGGACCATTGTCCAAGCATCTCACCATCTAATTTATATAATTTGAATTCAAGCTTATAGTAAGCGAGTTCCTGATCATTTTCGCCATATTGACGCGTAGATGATAATTCTGAACGCACAACATAATCAAACCGAGTTGCTGATTGGTCTAATAAGCGCACTTGCCCGGAATTTAAAATAATTTCTGTTATTCGATCATAAATATCCTGCATACGAATATTTTCATCATCGGTATTGTTACGTAATTTTCCCAAAACCAAGCGGGGTTTTTTCTTTCTTTTGCTCCACGATTGTACTAAACGTGAACGAAACATTTTGTCAGTTACTTTTTCAGCTAAGGCCGAGTAATCCGCCATAGTCAATGTTGTTGCCAAATGGGTTCGATCATCTTCATCAAGTATGGCAACATCACTTTGATTACCAAATTGCAGACTTGAGCAACCGGCGAGTAGACTTAAGGGGAGAATAATGAGGAATAATTTTTTCATCATAGAAATACAAAACTAAAATAATTCTCAATGCACTGAAAAATGATGGGGTTCGCAACAAGACACGCCCCCCACCCTACGCAAAAATGTCATATTAAAAACACAACGCCACTGCAATACTTATTTTAATATTTACGCACGGCTTTACCTAGTGGCAATACATCAGACCATTGCCCAACCATTTCACCGTCTAGTTTAAATAATTTAAACTCAAGTTTGTAATAGGCCAGCTCTGCTCCACCGGCACCAAATTGGCGAGTTTCCGATAATTCAGTACGCACCACATAATCAAATGATGTTGCAGATTGATCCATTAAACGTACTAAGCCTGAATTTAAAATGGTTTCTGTAATACGATCATAAATATCTTGCATACGAATACTATCATTATTAGTATTGTTCGCTAACTTGCCGACAACCAGTTTAGGCCGTTTTCTACCCCATGATTGCACTAAACGTGAGCGCAACATTTTATTGGTTACCTTTTCTGCAAACGCCGTATAGTCTGCCATCGTTAACTCAGTAGTTAAATGCTCTCGGCTACTGCTGTCCAAAATGGCCACCCTAGATTGACTGCCCAACTGATTGCCCGCACAACCAATTAAAATAAGGGGTAATGTAAGTAAAAGTAATTTTTTCATCTTGTTTTCCTATGGGTCTATTGATTTTATGTTGCGTACTGGTTTAGTCAAAAAAAGGTTTCGCTTTTTGGTCTTGTTTATCAGTTTCGATAAAAAGATCATCTGGGAATCTAACGGTAAACTGCACAGAATAAGCATCTTGTGTTTTACCGACGGATTGAAAACTTTTTATTTTGCGCGGCGATAAGACAAAGCGATGCCACATATTACCTGAGTCCACCGCAAAGCCTTGTTTATCACGCCAAACAAATTTATATTCTAAGGTGTAACGCTCATCGGTCAAATTTTGTACATCAACGCCTGCTCTACTAAGTGCCCCTACTTCACCAAGCCTCACATTCGTAATAAGCACATTATCCACTAACTCGGTGGAGCCTAAAATAAGCGTCGCGCGGGGGTGAGTATCATCAATGGTTTGCTGTTCTTTATATTTCACATTTGCGCCTTTCGTTGTAGAGCAAGCCGTTAATTGACTGGCTAAATAAGCGGCTAAAAGTACGGTTGCGATTTTACTGGTCATTTTGGTTTCACCCATAAAGTTTTGTTGACATTGGTTGATAGCACGTTATCAATGGTACGCGCGTAAATAAAACTGTGCTCATTTTTAGGGAGTCGGACGCGCTTTGTTGCCAATCTACGCCATTTTTTATCGTAACTAATAATAGTGACTGATTTTAATTTTTTAGACACATAAAACCGAGCAGCTAATAAACGCTTTGGCAACGCTCTCCAGCTCCGCATATCAGGATAGGCAAATCCTTCCCGCCACTCTTGTAAAACCATACCTACCCCGCCTAATTGCCGCCAACCGACACTTTCCAGCGAACTTCTGGTAATTGACGCAATCACTTTAAAGTGCTGAAAGGGCATAGAGTCTAATTGATGTCTTAAAGTAATGGCTTCAATATCAGCAACAACAGAGGCATTGGCCAAGGTTCTTTTGCCTGATTTGATTCTGATATGAGCAATTTTAGAAGAGACAGGTTCATAAATAGGTAACTTGACCGGTATGATGCCGCCCGGTGTAGGGATACGAAAATGCAACACCTTTTTTTCCGGTGCAAAACCATCGGCAATCACAACTTGTACCAGACGCTTACCCCAGCGCGGCCGTCTTTTGACTTCCTTGACAGCTTGCTTGAGAACTTTGCTTTTGGGATTGAGCTTGAGTGCTTTTTGATAAGAGATTCTGGCATTATCACGTAATGACTTATCTTCAAAGCTATCAAATTCTTGCACAATCCCTGCAATATAAAAGCCAAAAGGATTAACATAAGCACTGGAAATGCTTTTGGCTGATTTTTCTAATTTTTTATAGGGTTTTTGAATTTCCTCAAATAGATTACTCACCCCTGGAATAAGCATATCAAGGATAGCATTAGTAGTACTTGTGGTTTTATCAGCGGCCTTTCGCGCCCCCTCCATCGCTGATTTTTCACCTGCTTCTTCTGCTATTTTTTGCTCTGCCAAAGCCACGCTTTTTTCAAATTCCTTGTGCTCAATATTTTGCCAATCAATGGCTCTTCGGGTTACATTATAAGCTTTACGTTCTCCATTTAATAAATAGGCAATAGATTTATAATTGAGCATTAAAATTCTTTCAAAAGGCGCACCGTTATACTCTCCTATTTCCCCCATACCGACTAAAAGCCCCAAAGATTCATTACCAAAAGTCCCCACAGCACCTGATAATATTGATTTCTCGGCATTCATTTTTAAATAGCGTTCCGCCGCCGTAAAATGTGCAATAGCTGCTTTGGTTTTATTAACATCTAGTGCCAATAAGCCGGATTCATTAGAATACAAAAAATTAGGGTCACCTTCTTTAAGTTTATCCAGTTGTGTCTGATAGGCCTGCCCTATTTTATTCGCCCGCATTAGCTTGTTAATGTGCAAAAAATCTTGTGAATATCCTACTATTTCTACAGAGGGCTCAGTCATTTTATGAGGCTTAACCTTAACCGTCTTAACAACATGTTGCGGGTGTTTTTCAGGGTTTGTTGCTTCTAGGGTATTATTGATAGCCGTTAACACATCCAGCCAACTTTGAGCGTGCACATTAGTTGATAATAAAGAAGCAACTAAAATAACAATTGGATATTTTTTAAATAATTGTTTATTGATCATAAGTAGGCAATACGTTATTGACAAACCAAATAATAAGGTATGTAAGGTAGACTAGATGAGTGCATACTATGACACTCATCTAGGTGCGAAAACCAATCAATTAAAAACTAGGTCTTCTGATGGTGGGTTTAGGGGCACGTTTGACTGTTTGCTTAGCAAGCCTTAAAACATCACCTGCCTGCGCACCGGAACCACTGATTAAGTGCACCACTGCACGCGAGGTCTCAATACGAGTTACTTTTACTTGCCCCATATTTTGCTCCACCTTGCCAAAAGAAATGCCGGTATCAGGATCTATCATTTCAGTACCTTCACGCATGACATGATAGATAGTTCCTGCCTTTAAGCCACCATCAACTCCGCGATTAATATAAAAATCAGTTGCCGAAATAGCACCAATTATTTTAATGGGATATAAGCTCAGCATAATACGACTAACCAATGCCGTGGTAAACTCATCAATTAAGTTAGCATACACCGTATTATTAATAGCTTGACTCTGCACTTGTAATCTTTTATTGATGCGTACTTTATCCGCCGCCAATAATTTACCGCTATGACTATCTACGATGCGTAAAGTTGCATTAATAATACCAACATAGCGTGTTTGTACCGCATCGACATAAGCTACTTTTTGGGTTTCTGTGCGAATTTGGAAATCATTAACGGATGTAAAAATCAAATAATCTGCTTCAGTCAATTCACTGAGTTTACTCTGTATGGCTTGGCCACCGCTTAATGCGGCTAAACTTTTTTCATCAAAGACTTGATCAATTTCCTGCCTTTCCAAGACATCAAAGCGTTTACTATTAGTTAATTTGACTAAAAGATCATTGGTAACATGTATACGGTACTCATTGCTTAACGCCGTATTATGACCGGAATTATTCAGTCGAATTTTACCTATCGCCAAAGTAATTTTACCGCGTTGCTTCCCATTTTTATGTTGCGTTCTCGGCGTGGCGGTTACCCGCTTTGCACGGTGATTACCGCCCGCCTCAGGGATTTCTAATAAATCTCCGGCTTGAACATCTCCTGTCACCACTTCCACCACTGCCAAGGTTGGCTGTACATTAGTCAATTTTATCGTGCCAACGGGACGGGTAACTTTGCCAAGCGAAATACCGGATGCATCTAAAATTTCTTTACCCTCACGTATAACCTTAAACGTTGAACCGACAGTGTAACGATCATTTTTGCCTCGATTAATGACTAGCGGATCATTGTTCACAATTCTGGCCGGAAAGGTAATATCCAGAATTTTATTGGCTGCTAATTTACCTAAATGGTCAAAGTTTGAAAATGAATCTTGTTGCGACTCCTGACCATTTAACAATGATTCGGTCACTTGCGTACGAAAACTGGCCGCACCTGAAATAACGCCGGTTTTCGCATTGATGATACGCAATCTCAAGCGCGCATCGACTTTATTATTGGTAAAAGTTCTATTCGATTGACTATAAGGCACGGCAACAGTTTTAGAGGTGTTAACCACTTTTTCCAATACGGCAAAGACAAGAAAATCGGCCCCCATCGTACTCCCTAAATTTTGATAATTTTTAATCAAATCATTTTTATCAGCGGCCTCAGTCGTCACAGCAACGGTAAAACCATTAGTCTGAGCAATATTATCCGTTGCAGCATTCAATGCCCTGTCTAAAAAAGTTTCTTTATTGGCTTGACCAAATTGTTGTTCGTTAATAATTTTTCTCAGTGCCGTCCGCTCTAGCACTTGAAAACGTTTACTCGCCGCCAGATTTTCAATTATTCTGGCCGCAAGTCCATCAGGTAGCCCCATCCGCTGCTGTACCGCTCTATCCGGAAAAAAATCTCCCGTACTTAATACAGCTATTTTAATACGGCTATTAGCAGGAGCCACTTGTTGACTATAGGCAGGTAAGAAAAAGCCAATACCTAAAAATAGC
>JALSIU010000056.1 GCA_026989715.1 Methylomonas sp. | reverse complement strand
ATACCCGGTATAAATAGAAGTATCCGTACGCACACCCGGCCCGCCTGGCGCATAATAACGACTAATGCGCCCAAAGCTAGGTAAGAAATCATTTTGTGGATCTTCTGCATTGACCCGAAATTGCAACGCAAACCCCTTAATGCTGACATCTTCCTGGGCAACCGAAAGCGGTAACCCTGAAGCAACACGAATCTGCTCTTGCACAATATCAATGCCGGTAATTTCCTCCGTAATCGTATGCTCGACCTGCACGCGTGTATTCATTTCCATAAAATAAAAGGAATCATCACTATCTAGCAAAAATTCCACCGTGCCTGCATTTTGGTAATTAACTGCTTTTGCCGCCTTAACCGCTAATTCACCAATCATTTCCCGTTGCTCTTGCGAGAGTTGTGGTGAAGGTGCAATTTCTATCAACTTTTGATTACGTCGCTGAATAGAGCAATCGCGCTCGTAAAGGTGAATGGCATTGCCAAGGCTATCCGCCAATACTTGTACCTCGATATGTCGCGGATTAACAATACATTTTTCCATAAACACATCGGCACTGCCAAACGCTTTAGTTGCCTCTGAAATAACACGCTCATAATTTTGGCGCAGTTCTTTTTCATTATCACAACGGCGAATTCCTCGCCCGCCACCACCCGATGTTGCTTTCAACATAATGGGGTAACCAATCTCTGCCGCCATATGTATAGCATCATCTAATCCCGATAAATTTCCATCACTACCGGGGGTCACAGGAACGCCCGCCGCCGTCATACTTTTTCTGGCAGCCGTTTTATCACCCATTTTATGGATAACGTCAGCACTTGGCCCAATAAATGTAATCTGTTGTTGCGTACAGATTTCTGCTAATAATGGATTTTCCGATAAAAAACCGTAACCAGGATGTAATCCATCACAGCCAACAGACTTTGCCAAATTGACCAGTAATTGTGGATTGAGGTAGCCCGCTAACGGATCCTCGCCGATACAATAAGCTTCGTCCGCTTTTTTAACATGCAAAGCATGTCGGTCTGCCTCTGAATAAGCAGCCACAGAGCGAATGCCAAGTTCTCGACACGCTCTAATAATTCGTACCGCAATTTCGCCACGATTAGCTATTAATATTTTGCTTAACACTATTGTTTCCTCAATGCTTTTAAAGAAAGCTGATATTTTATAAAGTGAGGTATCCCCCCTAAAGCAAAGCATACCCCAATATGGTGCCCTTTTTTCTTTAACTGAGAATAATATTAAGCCCTCAGTTCAACTCTTAACCCAGTATTTTCCTTAAAAAAATGCAAAACTCGTATCACTTTACAAAGAAAAATATACAACCCCATAGAGCCACCGCGCCACCTGTCATACATCGCAGCAAATCGACCACTTCTTCACCTGTTGCCTAGTATTCTTAGTTAGGGTTGCGCACATAATCAGCTATCGCTTGTAACTCAGCATCGGTTAGAAAATTTAAAAAGCCCATGCCACCTTTATTTCTATTAATTGCTTCACGCGTTTCTCTAGGGTTTACTGCATCATAAATTTCATTGGTTCCTCGGGAAGGGTCTACACCATGACAACCAGAACTAGAACAATGCGTCGCATATAACTCTTTTCCTAACGCTCCCCCTGTTACTGGCGTATTGTTATCATTCGTATCAGGATTATCTGAATCACGCCAGCCATCTCTATCATAATCGTCATCATAATAACCATCCTTATCATGGTCATCATCATAATAACCATCTTTATCATGGTCGTCATCATAATAACCATCTCGATTTAAATCACTGTCAGCAAAACCATCGCCATCAAAATCGCCACTTTGTGTAACCGGTAAACCAATCATAAAGTTAATGGTGCTTAAACCTGCCAAACCACCTACCCAATTAGTAAAGTTTAATGGGTCAGTCCCTGCCTGCGCAACAAGCTGATAAACAGGGTAACGCCCTGCGGGAATACCTGCTGTTGAAAAATAAAATAAAGGCATGACTCCTGTATAAGTCTGATTAGCCGCAAAAGGACTCACCGTTTCTGTCAACAAGGTTCCGCCATTGGCCAAAAATAGTAACTTCCCTTGCACCCCTATTGCAAGATATAAATCACCCGTCACAGGCGTAGTAAAATTAGCACTCGCCGCAAGATAATCTCTGCCATCATTGCCCAGTACGGCTTTAGACGTACTGATATCGGCAAGAGCAAAATTTGATAACGCACTCAACCCTACCGCTAATACAACCGGTTTTAGTTTAAATAAGTTCATTATATATTTCCCTTTAAAAAATTAATATCGATGGGTGTTACACACTTCAGGTAAAACACTAGACGGTAATGAATCCTATAATATGCGAAAAAAATAATTAATGATAATTAATATAAATAATATATATTATTAACTTTTATTTATACCTATACTCTTATGCGTGCCACTTTACACCAACTCAAAATCTTTCAGCAGGTCGCAGAATTGCTAAGTTACTCGGCTGCCGCCAATAAATTAGGCCTAACGCAGCCAGCGGTCAGCATTCAACTTAAACAATTAGAAGATAACTTAGGTGTGCCGTTATTTGAAAAAATAGGCCAAAAATTCTTCTTAACCGTAGCAGGCCATGAACTTGACTTGTTCTGTAGCGATATATTTGCACGCATAGAACACATGGATATGAAGCTTAGTGCCATAAAAGGCCAGCTCGAGGGAGATTTTTTAATTGCCGCCGTCACCAGTGCCAAATACTTTACCCCGCATCTTTTAGGGGCTTTTCATCAACAACACCCTAAAGTCAGCTTATCTTTAGAGGTCGCCAATCGCAATCAAATCATTCAATGCTTAAAAAATAACACCGCCGATTTAATCATTATGGGGCTGGTGCCGGAAAATATGCGTTTAACCCGTTACCCGATTATAGAAAACCCCATTGTCATCTTAGCTGACCCCGAGCACCCCTTAGCCTCACAGAAAAACATACCGTGTCATGAATTACTAAAGCATCCCTTTATTTTACGTGAAAAAGGCTCAGGTACACGCAAAGCCTTTGAAGATACCTTGCTCAGCCATAACCTAAAATTATCGCCCAGCATGATACTCGGAAGCAGTGAAACCGTAAAACAAGCAGTTATCGCAGGACTAGGCATCTCGGTACTTTCTCGACATAGTGTCACACTCGAACTGGCAACAAAATGTTTAGTAGAATTAGATGTACAAGGTTTCCCATTATTGCGCACTTGGTATGCCGTACACCATGAGGCCAAACAACTCTCCCCCATTGCCCAAGAATTTATTGACTTTATCCTGTATCAAAAAGCAACCGTCAATAGCTTGTGCAATCGATTTATGGAAACTCACTTTGTCTCCCAATAAAAACTTGAATTCTTTGGGCATGAGGATGCAATAAAGCCTAATGGATTACGCCACATTATTTTAATTCTAACAAAAGATGTGTTAAATTCTATGATTAAAAACAAAGGCCAGTCCCTCTCGTAAACCTACCTATAAGGCAACAGGCATTCTTATGATAATAACAAAAACAACTCGCAATCAGTCCATTTTAGCCGCTAGTCTCACTTTGCTGTTTAGCTCAGCAAGCGTGATGGCTAAATCAGATAATCACAAGATGCATAAGCTTTATCAAGATAACTGTGCCAGTTGCCACGGGGCTGATCACGGCGGCTATTTAGCCCCCGCTCTAAATGCCGAGACTTTAAAAGGCCGCAGTCCAACCGCTTTGCGTAGTTTGATTATGACGGGCAGTTTTGAAACCTTAATGCCTCCATTCTATGGCCGTTTGTCTGATAGCGATATTCGCGACATGGTGAAGCATATTCAAGCGACACCTAAATTAGCTAATCCGGCGTGGACGATTAAAGACATGCAGGCTTCTTTACAAGTTTATGTTAAAGATGAGTCTACATTACCGAATAAGCCAAACTTTAAAATCGACAGCATGGACGATATTATCGGGGTCGCGGCGCGGGGTAAATACGGTCGTGGGCAAGGTTCGGAAGCGGTGTTTATTAATAGTAAAACGCACACTATCATCGGCAAAGTCCCCACTGTCACCGCCGCCCATATTATTGAGTTCAGCCCAGCTAATGAGCGTTGGGCTTATGTCAAAACCGATACCGCCGAAATCTATAAAGTTGATTTATATACTATGCAAGCGGTGCGTAGCATTAAAACCGGCTTAAATGGTCCTGGCATCGGCATTTCCAGAGATGGTAAATACCTGATGGCCGGCTCATTTGTGCCCCATAATGCGGTCATTTTAGATGCCGATACCTTAGAACCCTTAAAAACCTTTGAGTTAGAAGGTATCGACCCTGATGGCAAAATGGTCAGCTCTGATTCAGGTATGATTATTGGCACGCCTTATGCCGATATTTTTGCCATTGCCTTAGAAAATGCCGGTCAAGTTTGGGTTGTCGATTTAAAACCTGGCTTTCCGGTGACCAAAATCAAAAATGTCGGTCGCCATTTGCATGATGCCTTCTTATCGCATAAAGGTAAAAAGCTCATGGTTGCGTCTTATGATGACAGCATTGTGACTGCCATTGACTTAGAAACACGCAAAATTATTAAAAAACTGCCGGCGGGTTGTGTACCACATGTCGGCGGCGGCTCTGTCGTTAAAGTCGATGGCCACACGTTAGGCTTTGGTACTAACTTCGGCACCTGTGATAAAACTGTAGTCAGCGTTTGGGACTTGGATACCATGAAATTGGTTAAACAAGTGCCTGTTTCAGGCGGCACTGAATCACCAGCAGCACATGCCAACGCACCTTATGTTGCCGTGGATATTATCACCAAAGACCGCCGCGCTCGCACTGTACAATTAATTGATAAAAAATCCTTAGAAGTCGTGAAAACTTTAGATGTTGGCGGACATGCTTATTTTCCTGAATACAGTGCTGATGGTAAGTTCTTATATATCAGTGCGGGCTATGCAGGCGATGAAGTAATTGTGTATGATTCATTCTCTTTAAAGAAAATGGCGAATATCCAAATGGAAAGCCCTGCAGGTATTTTTTCACGTGGCCGTGTGAAATATATGACGCGTGGTTTATCACCTGATGAAATGGAGTAAGTCTAATGAAACTATTCGCTTACGCTTGCTTACCTGTCCTCGGGCTATCATTTAGCCTTAACAGCCAAGCGGCCAGCATTTATGCCGGAAAATCCAAGGCCGCCGCAGTTTGCGCGCAATGTCATAGCATTCGCAATATCAGTGCTGAAGCTCCCTTCCCGCCTTTAGCAGGGCGTGATGATGCTTACCTGCAATTAGCTCTAAAGCAATATCGTGATAAAACGCGCCACTCCGATATTATGAATAATATTGCAGGTTCCTTATCCGACCGCGATATTAACAATATTGCCGCTTATTACAGCCGCCTGCAACCTTGATGGAAAGTGCTTGCCGCACCAATTAACTGATGTTGTCTAATATCATGCGTATTACTTATTTATGCCTTGCTTTATTAACGGTAACATCAG
>JALSIU010000055.1 GCA_026989715.1 Methylomonas sp. | reverse complement strand
CACTCGGTTCATAAATAAAATCAGAACCCTGCTCCGGCTCATCGACGATAGGCTGGGTCGGGTCTTCTTCCAATGAAAGCCGGCGCGTGACCGCAAAAAGCCCCACATCATCTGTATAGTAGGTACTCAGGCCAGCTCCACCTGCCCATTCTGCTTGTACGACACCTACGCCTAACAAACAAATAACAAATAATAATTGGCGTATAAAAGGTAAGTTATTGTGTTGCATATTATCAATTTATCAAACAGATAGCCTAAGGCACACCCTGCGCAAGCAGCACTAAAAACTATCTATCATTATTTATAAAAATGTACATTATACGCAATACAAATAATAATATCATTAAATACTAATATTTATTCCATGCATCTGCCTAATGCTACCAAGGCATCGGCGAACCATCATATTTAATAAACTGCCCCGTTTGCGCCAAATCAAAATCAGCAATCACTTGACGCATACCCTGAATGCTGGTCTGTACATCAATGAGCGCATTTTGCCCGCCCATATCGGTTTTGACCCAACCAGGGTGGAAAATTAATACACCCAGCCCTTGAGGGCGCACATCAATCGCCAAACTTTTCATGGCTGCATTTAATGCGGCTTTACTAGAGCGATACAAAATACTCCCACCGCTGCCATTATCCGCCATACTGCCCATCAAACTGCTGATTGCTACAAACAAACCTTGCCGACTTTGCAATAAGTGCGGATGAAACGCTTCTGCCATTTTCATCGCCCCCAGCACATTGACTGCAAACGTCGTCTGCCAAGCTTGATAGTCCAATTGCCCAAAGCCATGCCCGAACGTATCACCATAAATGCCTGCATTAGAAATAAGCACATCAATATCGACACCTTGTAGCTGCAAAGCTAACGCATCAATTTGTTGATGATTCACGACATCCAATGCCAAAACCTGTACGCTGTCTGTATACTGCTCAGCTAATTGTAGTAATGCGTCTGCCGCCTCCGGCTGACGACAAGCCGCTAAAACGCGCCAACCTTGTTGCGCATATTGCCGACAAAATTCCAAACCTAATCCCCGATTAGCCCCCGTAACTAAAACCGTTTGCATCCTTTTTACCTCACTAAAAAATTTACCCAAAAATATAAGACAAGATTCCGGTATTATTAAAATTATTTAAGAACAATTCATAAAAACCAATACACATGCACCCCCACCAGCAAAACAAACCGCAAGATATTCTGTGCGACTGTAGCGGCACCACAAAAACAAAAATCAGACAACTGATACAACAAGGTAGCGATACCTTAGATAAAATATCCCGAGCAACAGGGGCTTGTTCCGGCTGTGGTGCTTGCGATTATGAGCTTATGCAATTTTTAACGGCAGAGCAAACGCGTTTAAGTCAACCGCCACAGGATGCTTCGTAATACTGAGTTTACGCCCCTCTCCTGCATTGCTTAAATGCATCACCATATCAGGCTCTCCTAGATATCCCGCGCCGTGCTCAGGCCACTCAATAAAACACACGCTTTGCGTTTGCAAATAATCGCGCATACCGATCCACTCCAATTCTTCCGGGTCTACCAATCGGTACAAATCAAAATGCAGAAATAAACGCTTATGAATCTCATATTCCTCCACAATATTATACGTTGGACTTTTCACTGTACCTTGATACCCTGCCGCTCTTAAAAAACCACGCACCAATGTAGTCTTGCCCACACCTAAATCACCCTGTAAAAAAACTAAACATTTTTCAGGCAAGACTTGAAAGAGTGCTGCTCCGAAAGCCTCCGTTGCCGCTTCATTTTCTAAACTATATTGCATTAATCATTAACCACTGTTCGTAAAAATTGCACCACTTCACTTGCACGCAAACCGCGTTCACCTGCCTGCTCCGCCGCCTTATCTGCTGCCAATCCATGCAAATAAACGCCTATTTTAGCTGCCTCTAATAAACTATATTTTTGCGCCAGCAAAGCACCTATCATACCCGCCAACACATCCCCCATCCCCCCTGTAGCCATACCGGGATTACCGGTTGTATTGACATACACATGTTCACCTGCCGTTATCAATGTCCCCGCGCCTTTTAAAAGACAAACGCCCCCATATTGTTGCTGTATTGCACGCACCGCCCCAAATCTATCACGTAAAATATCTGCCGTTGTGCAACGCAATAACCGCGCCGCTTCTCCAGGGTGCGGGGTCAATATCCAGTTATCAGCATAACATGGAGCATTAGCCAATAGATTCAACGCATCGGCATCCATAACTTTAGGTCTAGCATCCGTAATAAGTGCCGACCAAATCGTTTGCGCCCATGCCGTTTGCCCCAAGCCTGGCCCTAATACCAACACCGTGATTTTCGCTAATAAAGGCTTTATATCGCTAATATTATCCAGCGTATGCCCCATTAATTCAGGACAAGCGAGATGAACTTGTCGGGCATGCTCTTGACGTGTTGCCACACTCACCAGCCCCGCCCCTGAATTTAAAGCGGCTTCAGCGGCTAACAGCAATGCCCCCGCATAACCATAATCGCCCCCAAGCAGTAAAACATGACCAAAATGACCTTTATGTGCACAAGCGGTACGCTTCCCTAAAGCCTGCGCCTTTAATAAACTTGCCCGATAAGATTCGCTGGCAATAACGGCCGCCGGCACCTGCAAATCGGCAAACAGCACGCGCCCACAATAGTCCGCCGCCAAACCGGTAAACATGCCTTGCTTTAAGACAATAAACGTTATGCTAATATCCGCATGTACCGCACAGCCCATTATATCGCCAGTATCGGCATTAAGCCCCGAGGGAATGTCAATGGCCAAAACCGGCGCGGTTAAATCATTCATATAATGAATGGCCGCCGCAAAATGCCCAGTAACAAAGCGAGCAAGCCCCGTACCCAACAAAGCATCCACCACTAAATCAACGGTTGCGACAGCGGCAAAATCATGCAACACCTCCCCCCCCACAGCCACAAATGCTTGATAGGCAGCCGCAGCATCACCTTTTAACTTATCTACCGCGCCTACGGCCACCAATTGCACTTGATAACCTGCCTGTAAAGCCAGCTTAGCCACTAAATAACCATCCCCTGCATTATTGCCGGCACCGCAAACCACCAATAAAGACCTCGCAGCCGGATAATATTTTTGCAACACAGCAAAGCCTGCTTCCGCCGCTGCCGTCATTAACTGCAAACCGGTTACTAGCATTTGCTGTTGTGCCGTATAATCTATGGCACGCGCCTGTTGCGCAGAAAAAAGTTCTCTGGGTAATTTTTGCATAACGCTGAGTTTATCAAAAGGTAAATAGACTTAAACTAGAGACTGATAACCATAAATCATTAGCCCCCAAAAATCATTATAAAATGTCATCTGCAACACATAAGATGTCCCAACAAATAAAACAATGGGGCATGAAACTCGGCTTTCAACAAGTCGGCATCACCGATACCAATCTACAACACGCCGAGCAACGCCTGGCGGCTTGGCTCGCACAAGGCTACCATGCAGATATGGATTATATGCATAAACATGGCCTCAAGCGCAGTCGCCCTGCTTTGCTACATCCTGAAACAATCAGTATTATTTCAGTCCGCATGGATTATCTGCCTGAAGCGACTCAGGAAATTGAAAATACACTCAATAACCCAGTCGCCGCTTTTATTTCCCGCTATGCCTTAGGGCGTGATTACCATAAAGTATTACGTAAACGCTTACAAAAACTAGCCCAGCGTATTGAACAAGAAGTAGGTATATTTGGCTATCGTGCGTTTGTGGATTCAGCGCCCGTATTAGAAAAAGCCATTGCCGAAAAAGCAGGCTTAGGCTGGATAGGTAAACACAGCAATATTATCAATCGCAAAGCAGGGTCTTGGTTTTTTTTAGGGGAAATTTATACTTCATTGCCATTAGCAATGGATGCGCAAAGTGACAACCACTGTGGCAATTGCACAGCTTGTATTGATATTTGCCCCACACAAGCCATTGTCGCCCCCTATCAAGTCGATGCCGGAAAATGCATTTCTTACCTGACCATTGAATTAAAAGGTTCTATTCCCATTGAATATCGACCGTTAATGGGCAACCGCATTTATGGCTGTGATGATTGTCAATTAATTTGTCCGTGGAATCGTTTTGCACGTTTGAGTACTGAAACAGACTTTAGCCCTAGACATAACTTAAATGCCAGCCACCTTATTAAGCTATTCAACTGGACTGAACAAGAATTTTTAAGCAAAACTGAAGGCTCTGCTATTAGGCGCATTGGTTATCAACAATGGTTACGTAATATTGCCGTTGCCTTAGGCAATACGCCCGCCTCAGAAAAAACCAAACAAGCTTTAGCCAATCAAAAACACACCTCCGAGTTAGTGCAAGAGCATGTGCAATGGGCATTATCAGTCTTGCGTTAAACTGTCCTATATTTTATAGTCGCCCCCTCTGTACCACCATTAACGCAAAAAGCAAGGTGATAATAATACTTACCTGTTTATAACTGTCAATATTTTTTACACCCACCCTTCCGAAATCACTCCATATTAAAAAACAAATAAGCCTTTTATTTTTAAAATAAAAACACGTTTATTTTAATACTATAAACACCTAAAAAGGGAGCATTTATGCCCTTAAAGTGTCAGTATTTTTTACACTACTGCTTATACAATATAGATAAAGTGTCCATATTTTTTACACCTTCATCTAACAAACAGCATATAAAAAAAACTAGAAATATAAATCATTGAATTATAAATAAAGTAACTATTAGGCATAATTTATGCATTAATTTCATAAGATTTTCACCTTAACAACACAACAGAAGGAATCTGTCATGAAGACAAAACAAAAAGCCACTTTTTTAACCCTATTACCTACCATACTAGGGGGCTTTAGTTTAAATGCTGTCGCGGTAACATCTACCCCCATTCCAACGGGACCAAGCTATACCTTTTCAGCAGATTTAAATTATAGCCATTCTGGTTTATCCCTGAATACATATGGTTCAGCTAGTGATAATTATATGGGGTACTACATAGACTTAACCCCCTATATCAGCCAAGATATCGCCAGTAATGTCACCAGCAATTTCACCATGGCCAATCCCAGTATTTCTGGGCAATTTACCCATAATAATGCAGCGCCACAAACATATAATTACACTACTGATACCTATAGCTATGCTAGCTACAATACAAGTGCCGAGGCCTTTACGCTTAACCTAAACTCCGAAACTGGCGTACCTGGACAGATCAACCCAATTAGCAATTATATAGGCATAACGAACAACTCTACAAACAACACCCAGAGCTGGTGGCTCAGCGGCCATGGCTCAAGCCCTAGCGTAACGCTAACACCCACTAATAATGCTGAATGCACTGAATTTGGCTGTAGTACAAGTGGTTATTCAATTTCTAGCTTCCGCCCACAAGATGAGATAAATGGGCTACCAGCACTCTTTGATGATATAGCGTCACTTAGCTTTAATATATTTCCTTCCTT
>JALSIU010000054.1 GCA_026989715.1 Methylomonas sp. | reverse complement strand
CCCCCCAAGGGTTATTTTTATTAAGTGTTTTTATTACAACAATTCGTATCTTTTATACAACATTTTGTAACACGGTAAAAATAATAGCAGTAAACCTGCCTCCTTACAAGTAGAAATGTTATTTTTTTTAAAAAAACTTTCCCTTATTTTTCAGAGACTAATAAATTATTGCTAATAAACAGCATAAACTAACTGTTTTTTATTCTGTTTGTTGTTATTAATCCACTAATTTTTATAAGCCTTAATTATTTTTGCTTTAAGCGATACAAAGCAGAAATATCTTCCTCACCAAAACCCGCATCAATTAATGTTTGATAATCAGCAATAGTTTGCCGTACTAATGGCAACTTAGCCGCATTTTCTTGCGCCATCGACTGACAAATCATCAAATCCTTATGATGCAACACCACCTTAAATCCAGGCTGGTAACGTGCTTGCCACATAGATAAACCGCGATGCTGTAAAAACCAATTGCCTGCCGCGCCACCTGCGACAACCTCAATTACTTTCTCTAAAGGCAAGCCCTCTGCCTGCGCAAAGGCCAAAGCCTCGGTCACTGCCTGATTAATACCCGCCGCCATCACCTGATTAACCGCTTTAGTACCTTGCCCCGAGCCATTCGCCCCCATATAGGTCATTCGTTCCGCAATGAGCTCTAACACCGGCTTCACTTGTGCTAACACCTTCTCATCACCGCCCACCATCATCGCTAAGCTAGCATTTTTGGCCCCTTCTACCCCACCGGATACAGGGGCATCCAGAAATGGCACTTGCTTAGCCGCCAATAATTGTGCGGCCGTTATCGCTGTCGCACGACTGACCGTAGACGTATCAATCACTACCGTACCAGGTTTGATGTCATCTAATAACTGCTCAATCACTGCCAATACATCACTATCGGCCGATACGCAGAGAATAACGACATCGACATCAGCCGCTAATTGTTGCACCGAATCAGCCACTGGCACTTGTAATTTATCTGCCAAAAGTTGCGCTTTGCTATGCGTTCTATTCCAAATTCGATATAAACATCCTGCTTTGGCAAGGTTGTCGGCCATGCCACTTCCCATTGCCCCTAGGCCAATCAAACCCACCTGTTGCATTATTTACCTCCGGTACTAAGATTAACGCGACGTCTCACCTGTCCCACGCCCATTTTTTTCAGCTTACCATTGCCGCGAACTCTCGCGCGATTGCTTTTGGCGACTGTATTGATATAAAAATTTACGTTTTAACAAGCCGGAAGGGTCATCCGGAATTCGGTTTAACCATTGCTCATTCGCCTGTTGCTGCTCGCTTTTCTCGCTAGCCATGCTGTTTACCGTTGCTTCAGATTCAGGCTCAGCGTCTGACTCAGCATTTTTCTGTGCGGGCGCATCCGTATCACTCTGCTGTTGTTGCGCTTGCTCCTGTACAGCCTTTTGTGATTCGCTGTCTTCTGTGCTTGCAGATTCTTGCCCTTCTTGCTGTTCATCTTGCGGGTTTGTAGATTGCGCCTGCTGGTCTTGGTCTTCTTGACTGCCCTGCTGGCCTGCATCGCCTTGGCCAGACTGTTTATCTTGGTTGCCTTGATTATCCTGGCTACCCTGCTTATCTTGCTGTTGTTTTTGTTGCTGTTTTTGCTGCTCCAGAAATTTTTCTACCACTTCTTTATTGTATTTTGCATCGGCATTATTCGGGTTTAGTTCTAAAGCCTTATCATAAGCGGCAATAGCCTCCTCATACTTGCCCGATTTTGCCAACACATTCCCTTGGTTATAAAAGCCAATATCTGTTTTAGCAGGTAGCCCTTCTTCAGCGGCTTGCACCCCTGCTTTATATTGCATTGCCGCTTTCCATGCAGGATTGGTAAATTTTTCTGCCGCCCCCTGATAGTCGCCTTGCAAATAACGCTGATACGCCTGTTGCTCTTTCGTCTGCCATAAATCTTGCCATTCAAAAGCATAACTGTTTTTGGGTATCGGCAATATGAGTAGCGTAGCAATAAGCAATAAACCACGCCGAAATGCAAAGGCACTCAAAAACAAAATCGGCAATAACAACCACACGCCAGCTTCTTGCCAACGGTCTAATAACAAATCACTATCGAGGGCGGCACTACGTTTGGCGACTTGCTCAAAATAGGCCGTTAATCGCATAATATCTGTATCGGTATCCGTTATTTGCTGATAAATACCACCCCCCGCCTGTGCCGCTTGACGCAAAGTTGCGGCCTCTAATTTAGCAATGACGATATTGCCCTGCGCGTCTTTTAAAAAACCACCGCCGGGCAGACTAATAGGTGCACCTGCCGCCGTACCAACGCCCAAAATAGATAATTGGTATCCACTCGGCAAATCAATATCCTCTAAAAAAACATCATCATCGGTGACTAATAAAATCTGGCCTTTGGTTAAACCGGCATTTTTAAATAATTCAACCGCCTTATTAATCGCCACCCTGCTCTCACTACCCTGCGCAGGCATAATAGCAGGACTTAAAGCGGATAACTGACTGTTAATGGTGGCAATGTCTTCTGTTAATGGCGTAACCGTAAAGGCCGCATTCGCATAGACTAACAGCGCAGTTTGACCATCTTTACGCTTACTGAGTAAATCAGCAATTTTGTAACGCGCCCGAATAATACGCGAAGGCTTAATATCCGCCGCCTCCATTGAGCGCGATAAATCCAGTGCAATCACTAATGCCGCCGCATTTCTAAAAGCAGGCAACGGCAGCCGTTGCCAAGTCGGCCCCGCTAAAGCAATAATAGCCAACACTGCCGCCAAACTTGCCATTAGCAAAGGTGCGCGACTAGGCTTAGTGTCTTTTTCTTGGAGAATAAACGGCAATAAATCCGCATCGCACACAGCCGACCAACTACCGTGCTGTAATTTATGTTTCACATTAAAAAAAACTAAAGCCGCTAAGGGCAATAAAGCCAATAACCAATAAGGCCGTAGCAAATGAAATTCGCCCATCATCCTGCCCACCGTAAGCGCATTATGCTGATAATACCGGCCAACATAAGTGCAAATGCTAAAGGCCAGTAAAATAACTCACTGCGTGGCCGAAAAAATTGCTTATCTTTTTCCACCGGCTCCAATTCATCTAATAACTGATAAATTTGCTGCAACTCATCAGTATCTCGCGCACGAAAATACTGCCCGCCGGTTTTTTCGGCAATCGCCGTTAAGGTTTTTTCATCTAAATCACGCGAAGGATTCACTTTTTGTGAACCAAAAAAGCTACGAATAATCATTTCATCCGCACCAATACCAATGGTATATATTTTAAGCTGATATTGCGCCGCAAGCTCTGCGGCCTTGATAGGCGTGACTTTGCCGGCAGTATTGGCACCATCGGTTAATAAAATCAGTACTCTGCTTTCTGCTTGTTGATCTTTTAGGCGTTTAACAGCCAAGCCAATCGCATCACCAATCGCCGTACTCTCCCCCGCTAAAGTAATAAAGGCTTCATTTAATAAAGTTTGTACCGTTTTACGATCAAATGTTAAAGGTGTTTGTAAATAGGCATTGCTACCAAATAAAATCAAACCGATACGGTCGCCTACGCGCCGCTCAATAAATTCACCGGCAACTTGCTTAGTCGCTGTCAGGCGATCAACACGCCTCTTCGCCACAATAAAATCACGCTCTTCCATACTGCCGGATAAATCAACCGCCAGCATCAAATCACGACCACTAATACCTTGCTCTATCGGTTCGCCCAACCATTGCGGGCGCATAGCCGCCAAAACTAACAAACACCAAGCCACACTCGCCAACCATAATAACCACGGTTTACTAGAAGATGCTATATTTTGTGCCTCTGCAATACTAAAATCATCGAGAAAAGGTACTTTTAATGCCGCCTGCTCCACTGTATTTGCCGCAGGCGCAAAACGCCGCACCAACCACGGCAAAGGTAAGCAAAAAAATAACCACGGCCAAGCAAAATGTATCATATTTTAGGTTCTTTTTGTTGCGCCAGCCAGTTTGCACACAGCGTAAATAGCGGTGTAAGCGATTGCGGTTGCATAGCGGGACGATATAGGGCTTCTGTTAATAAACGACCGATATCACTCGTAAATTGCGGTTCAGACAAGCTACCATCCAAAAACTGCAACCACGCATCGCCCACCAGACTAGCGACATCGGCACGCGGATATAAACTGATTGCGGTACGCCGCATCAGTTTAGACAGTGCTTGTAATTTTTCTTGCTCGCTTAAATTGGTATCTTGTTGCAGTGCTTGCAAGTATTTTTTAGCCGATTTTAAAGCCGTTTTGCGCGTTAAACGTCGATATAACCTGAAGACTAAATAAAAACACAGCGGTATTAATACCGCCAGCACCCACCAGCCGATAGCTGGTGGCCACCAGCTAATCGCTTCAGGTATTTGGACATCACGAAGTGGAAGTTCAGCTTGCATAGGGTTTGATAATAATAGGCAACAAGCAGTGTTGCTAAACATTTAACAAAAATGAATATAACGATAGACGCTACTTCATTATTAGCCACAGATACCCAAGAAATTTCAAGATGCAGAATTTAACACCTGAAAATGGCTTTGTTACATAAATGGTCAAAATCCCCATATTATAGGATATGAAAAACAAAAAGAAACAACAATACAAACTAAAAACGGCTCAAATTATAATCAAGCCTTAACCATTCAAGGTTCATTGCTAATATCGCTTGATGAATCTATGCTAGATCAGTGGCATCACCCTGAAAAAAGTGGATATAGAGGCAGTTCAATAACCTGTTCTAATGTGGCAATGCAATACGCACTGACACCGAGAAAAGCCTTTAATCTGCCATTGAAGGCAGTGCAAGGTTTTTATTAATAGTCCAATATTGAAACTTTACTATTCGAATTTCGCATGACAGTACGCTAAACCATTGCCGGCAAACTCTATCTATCAATTAATATACTCACCCAAAAAACGGTTATAATTTTCAGCATTCAACGCAGCTTGCTGAGGAGTAAGCAGTGCATTTCTCTTGCATGTATTCACGTCGTAAGTAATATCTTTAGTCCCACCCACCTTGTGACTAAGTTCGTGATACATGGTTTCCGCCAAATTATTAATGTTCCCACCATGAGTTCCAGGCACAATGAGTATACGCATCCCGCTTCCGACATGAATCATCTTAGAAAATTGATCACCGACCCCCGGATTACGCATTAACCATACGTAACCACATAAGCCTTGCTCTTTTCTTTCTATAGCATTTCCAGTTGCATTAGCAAAGGTAATAGGACGACTCCTTATTGCGTCATCTATTTCTTTGACAATTGAAGAGACCTTCATTAAATGTGCATTCTTCCCGGTACCATCAAACCATGTCCTAAAATGCGTGAGATCACCAGATAATAAAGCCGCCTTTGCCTTTGCAGAGGCAGCTTTCAGAACCATAACTGATGCAATTAATCTTTGATTATCTGGAATAGAAAAACCGTCGAATTTAATCATTGTGTGCTCTCCTAATTAGTGCCTGAACAAAAAATAAATTTATC
>JALSIU010000053.1 GCA_026989715.1 Methylomonas sp. | reverse complement strand
CGCTTCGTGGTGATTTTCTTTTTATCATAGGCTAGGCTGGCAAAGCTTTGTTGTTTCATTGAATAACCCCTTTCTTTGGATTATGCTATTTTCTCATGATCCTAGGACTTAATCAGGAATTCCTTAACAAACGCCCCGCGCCAACATTCAACCAAACTGCGTTCTATTAATCGATAATTATTTAGATTAACGATTGCTTTATCCTCATCGGGTTGATTACAGTCACCTAAAACCAAATAAAGAAAATCATTAGCTTCAAGCTGGTTAAAATTAGCGACGTTACACAAGGTAGCTATATCCCAATAGGGCGATGCCATTGCTGAGTATTCCCAATCTATTAACCATATTTTTGAATCAAGTGACTCTTGTATTAAGATATTATCTGCCATTAAGTCAATATGGGCGGGAACCGGTTTATTAACTGGAAGGTTTAAAAGGTCGATCTGATTCAGCGCTTGTTGTGCTCTTATGAAATTACTAGAGAGTTTATCCTGCAGATCATTTGAACATTGCCCGTAATACTGATTTAAGTAATTACGAATAATTGCAGTGTCGCTAAAGTCACCTATAAAACAGTGGTGGCTGCTTTGTAAGGTTTTTAGCGATTCTGTCACTCGTTTAAGTATGTTTGGCTGTTTTAAATCCAACGGGGTTAATTTACGGCTGTTGCTAATATAACGATATAAACTCATGCCTTGCTGTTGTGGTGTATTCCCAAACCATAAAGGCTCTGCGGTTAACGCTAGGTTAAAAGCTATGCCGGTATTATTTTTTTCATTGTCACGATTAACATAGCTATTGGTTGTGCATTTGGGTATTTTTAAAATATAAGACGCTTTTGTATGACGCTTAAAGCAAACTTTATAAGTCTTGTTGGTATTACTGGGTAGTAAGGCAAACTCAACACTAGCTAATAATTTTTCAGGGTATTTAGCAAAGTAAGGAATCGTTCGTATAAGCTCGTATAACGCTTGTTTGATCATATTGTTTAATAACTTTAGTGAATTTATGGCTGATATTTATTGACTAGCCAATCACAAAATTTGCCAACTAAATAGTGCAATATTAATGTTAGCACTGCTAATACTAACAAAGCTGCGAACATCAAATCAATTTTTGCTCGACCATTGGCCAATAACATTAAATAGCCTAAACCTTTGGATGCGCCAACCCACTCACCAATGACTGCTCCTATTGGCGCATAGACCGCTGCCAGCCGTAAGCCAGATGCAAAACTTGGAAGTGCTGCTGGTATTTGAACCCGCCATAAGCGCTGAAAGGGTGTCGCACCCATTACTTTGGCTAAATCAAGCCAGCCTTTAGGAGTTTGCATTAGGCCATCAAAAAAAGCAGATGCTACAGGAAAGTAAATAATCAATACAGCGACTAATATTTTAGACTCCATTCCATAACCCAACCAAAGCGTAAACAATGGTGCTAAGGCAAATACCGGTAATGCCTGAGTTAGGACCAACACAGGTTTGATGATATAGCGTGTAAGTTTAGATTGCGCCAGCTGAATGGCCGTTAGTACGCCTAAAATCGTGCCAATAAGTAAGCCCAACAATATTTCAATGGTAGTAATCATGGCGTGCGATGCGATGAGTGATTTCATTTCCCAGAGTGTTGTCGCTACTCTTAACGGGCTGGGAAGAATAAAGTGGGGTAAGTCAGCTAATGTTACCAACGCTTGCCATGCGAGAATAATGAAGCTTGTTGCCGCCAAACTACGGATTAAAAACATCATGCGCTGGATCCACACAATAAGCGCAATAAATGGCCTTGGCAAGTAAGTGTTTCAGGGTCATCTACTGCACGAACCACCGGAGTTTCAGGTATTTTTATTTGTTGTAAACCATCCTCCTGCAATAAGAATATTTGCTGTCCTAGTCTGGCGGCTTCTGCGGGATCATGTGTTACATGCAGTACGGTTTTCCCTTTAAGCCACCGCGCCGAAAGTGCCTGCATATCAGCACGTGTACCCGCATCCAATGCAGAAAAAGGCTCATCCAATAAAACAATTTCCCGCTCTTCCATCAAGGTTCGAGCGAGCGCAACGCGTTGACGTTGCCCACCCGACATAGCGGAGGGATAACTATTAATATGGTCTTGTAAACCAAGTTGGGTCAAGAGGTTTTGTGCTTTTTGATGATCTGTGGGCTCCTTACGAAGGCGTTGCCCAATTAACGTATTATCTAAAGCGCTCAGCCAAGGCATTAATAAGTCTGTTTGCGCCATGTAAGATACTCTCTCAAGTAGCGGTTTACCATCATCAAGACTTATTTCACCATCGAAATCGACATGATCAGCAAGGTCAGCTAAGAGATAAAGTATCGTGGTTTTACCTATACCAGAAGGCCCTAGCAAGCACGACCATTGGCCCGCCTTTAAGGTCATATCCAAAGCGTCAAACAGCGGCTTGCCTGCAATACTGGCTGAACCTTTGATGTGAATGCCCACGCTATGTGTCATGCAACTTTATGGTTTGGCTTTAAAGACATATCCCAAAACCCTACCTCTAAACGTGTTGCCGTTATAAAACGATCTGTTAATCGTTGCCAGCGAGGTGATGCTTGAAAGTCAGAACCGATACGGCGTTCTAATGCCGAGTCTAATAACTCGCCCATTTCTTTACATACATATTGATAGTCATCGCTCGCGTAGGTTTCAATCCACTCGGTATAAGGATTATTTGCAGAAGTTTGTTGCGCTAAACGCGTGCCAATTTCACCATAGCCCAAAACACAGGGAGCCAAGGCTGCCAGTAAATCAACCAAGTCACCCGAATAGCCTGCATCCAACACATACCGTGTGTAAGCTAAATTAGCAGATTCTTCAACGGCATTAAACAACGTTTTTTCATCAATACCATGAGAGGCACACACCGTCACATGGTGCTGCATTTCAATATTGACTAAAGCATTGACGGTTGCGCTGGCAACCTTCATTTCATCCAATGTTTCAGATTTTACAACAGCTAAAGCATAGGCGCGCGAAAAATGGACTAAAAAAACATAATCTTGCACCAAATAATGTAAGAAAGAGGCTAGGGGTAATGTGCCATCACGTAATGCTTCCACAAACTGATGACGAGTGTAAGCATCCCACAAGCCATCATTATCTGTTAGTGCTGCCTTGCGCCAAAGCCCGAAAGCCTTACCATATGGCTGCATTACATTTCGCCTAAATCAATGGCTAATTCAGATACCGGACGAATTTTTTTAACTAGCTTGGCTTTATGTAAAAAGGCTTCAAAGCGATTGTAACGACCATGATCCAATGCAAAAGGTCTTAATGCGAAACGTGGCAGCGTATCAACCCAGGCTTTTTTATTTAACTCATCTTGTAGCTCTTTTGATGTTTTAGAAAAAATTTCCCAGCTTTTCTTAGGTTCATTGATGATAAATTGCGTTGCTTTTTCTGTCGCTTTAAGGAAACGACTTATTTTATCTTTATCCATTTTTGTGGTGTTAGCAACATAGATTAATTCATCATAAGAAGGGATACCTTCTTGCTCTGGGTAAAAACAATGCCCTGGCACTTTGTTTATTTCCATTTGATTCAATTCAAAGTTACGAAAAGCACCAATAACAGCATCAACTTGCTTACTCATTAATGCGGGAGAAAGAGACCAGTTAACGTTAACTAAAGTAATATCTTTTATGCTAATTCCATTATGACTTAGCATTTGAGCCAATACTGCTTCATCAACGCCTGCTACAGAAAACCCAATTTTCTTACCTTTTAAATCGGCAATTTTTTTAATAGGGCCATCTTTTAAAACTAACAAGCAATTCAACGGCGTTGAGACTAATGTGCCGACCCGTGTCAGTGGCATACCTTCCTCTGTTTGCAGATGTAATTGAGGCTGGTAAGAAACAGCTAAATCAGCCTTACCTGCAGCAACCATTTTAGGGGGGTCAGAAGGGTCAGCGGGTGCAATCACTTCTACATCTAAGTTTGCTTCAGAGAAGTAACCTTTCTCTTGAGCGATGATGATCGGACCATGATCGGGATTTATAAACCAATCGAGTATCAATGTAAATTTATCAGCGGCTTGTACGCTAAATGTGAGTAACATTGCAAGGGATAGTATTAAAATTCTCATAAAGTCTTCCTTATTATTAAATAAAAGTAGGGGTAGTTGTATTTAAGAGACCTTCGCACGAATCGGAGACGAGTAAAAATGGCTGAAACTTCACTGCTTTTCGTTGAAAAACTTGCTAATAACCCGTTATTAGCTTCATTTTCTGCCTCAGTCAGTGAAATATCATCCGATTTTTCTTTCGCCACCGACTCGTGCAAAGGTTTCTTAATGTGTGATTTAAAAAATTAGAAAATGGCATAAACACTAGGGCAGCCATAGTTGATGAAAATGATGTGTTGGCCCATGTCCAGAACCAATCTGTAACTCATCTGCAGCAGTAATTGCAGCGCTAACATACACTTTGGCATTTTTGACGGCATCACTTAAATGATGACCTTTGGCAAGTTCAGCGGTTAATGCAGATGAAAGCGTACAGCCTGTACCGTGTGTATTTTTAGTGTCGGATCGCTTGCTTTCAAACCATGTCAAGCCAGCGGTTGATACCAATAAGTCAGGGCTTTCTGCGCCCTCTAAATGGCCACCCTTCATTAATACGGCCTTCGGCCCAAGTGCTAAAAGTGCTTGTCCTTGTTGCTCAATTTCTTTGCGTGTGGTCGCAGGGCTTTTGCCCAATAAACTAGCAGCTTCAAGCAAATTAGGCGTAAGTAGTGTGGCAAGTGGTAGCAAACGGGCTTTGAGCACAGCGACCGCATTTTGCTCTAATAGAGAATGACCACCTTTTGCAATCATTACTGGGTCAAGAACGATAGGAGTATCGCTGTTGCAGTCAAGAACTTCTTGCAATACATCGGCAACGGCAATAGCAATTTCAGCGTTGGAAATCATGCCAATTTTTATAGCACTAACACGAATATCATCAAAAATAGTTTGAATCTGAGCGGCAACAAATGAAGGGGGAACAGGGTGTACGCCACTGACCCCTATTGTATTTTGAGCGGTTAAGGCGGTAATGGCACACATGCCATAAACATGACAAGCAGAAAATGTTTTTAGATCAGCCTGAATACCAGCGCCGCCTGAAGGGTCGGATCCTGCGATACTTAAGGCAGTAGGTATAAGTGGGTTGGGATTGTTCATGTTGTTTCCTATCGACGATAGAGGCAACGGAACAGCTGAATAGAGAATAAATTTTGTTCAGTAATTCTAAGCCTCCCTACGCCAGTATGATCCGGATCAAAGGGTGCATCTCAGTTTGCTGATTTAAGCTTCAGTAAACGCCCCTGTCTTAAGGTCATTGAAACATATAATTTAAGGTAAGTCACCCTTGAAGGTAGGATCAAAGTCATAGGGTGCCATAGAAGTGGTGTGTTCAACGCTTAAAGTCCCCTATAGGGGATCAGTAAATCCCACGCCTTTAGGCGGTCAGGGACTAGAATTGGCACTATACTCAGAGTATGGAGCATTATAAAAGAGGAAGCCATACAGTTTGGGATTGTAAATATC
>JALSIU010000052.1 GCA_026989715.1 Methylomonas sp. | reverse complement strand
TATCCATTGGCATACGTTGTAATGGCACACAAAAATGGTCACTATTTAACTCAGCAAAACTGATGTTTTACCAACAAGTCTTAGTACTAAAACATAACCTAAAGCGCAACAGTGTTATTAGTGCGGATAATGTTGCGCTTAAAAAATACCCCTCCACAAAAATACGCCGAGGCTATTTTACCGATTATCAACAAATTAAAAATCAGCTAGCGACACGTAATTTACGCGCAGGCATCATTTTGCAGCCCACGCACGTAACCAAGCCTAAACTCGTTAAAAAAGGGGATCAGGTCATTATTCAAGCGACTTCATCCGCAATCAGCATAAAAATGCCGGGGCAAGCACTCATGGATGGCAGTTTAGGCCAACAAATACGCATAAAAAACAGTAAATCTAAAAAAATAATTGCCGCGACTGTCATAAAAGCCGGTATTGTTTCGGTTAATTTTTAAAGTTATGCAAATTGCAGCCGTTAACAAGGCATAGAAAAAATTTATTGGGAGTCGGTCATGAGTATTGAAATAAACAACAAGAACTACGTCACAGAAATAAATCGAGCACCTAGCGGCATTATAAACAAAAAGAACGAAAAAACTGAGCAGGAAGTCACAAAAACTGACTCTGTTAATTTATCTATCGCAGCCGCCGTCAACTCACTGGCAACAGAACCTGAAGTCAATGCTGATCGTGTTACTGCCATTAAAAATGCATTAGCAAATGGTTCATATCAAATTGATAACGAAAAACTCGCTCAAAACATTATGAATTTTGAGCAAGCATTATCCAATACAGGCTAAAATCATGATTGAAAAAACGCACCCTATCGCGCAAAAACTAATCCAAACTGCCGTAGCTGACACCTTAAAACTAGAGCAGTTATTAACAAATGAAGCATTGGTGCTAACCAAAAAAACGCAAATTCAAGCACTAGACAGCATCACGCAACAAAAAACGGCATTAGTCAAAAAGCTAGCTACTTTTTCCAGGCAAATAGAACAAGTCCTAGCATCAGAAAAATTAAGCCAAGAAGAAGGCATGCTAAAATATTTTGAAATCGCAAAACAAGCAGGCATAGACACATCCATTTCATTAAATGCCTGGCACAAACTCACCAAGCACTCTCAAAACTGCCGCACCTTAAATGAAAAAAATGGTGCTTGCATTCATATACTAAACCAACATAGCACCCGCATTCTGAACATATTAAAAGGCACGTCACAGCTAAGCAATACCTACGGCCGCAACGGCCGCACTAAGCATAGTCGTTATTCACAAACACAACTATCCGTTTAGCCTGAACAGAAATGAAACACCACTCTCAGTCACCTAAAATATCGCACGTACAGCACTAAACGATGGCTAATTCAAAGACTTATCTGCAGGTTCCTTTTGCACAAAAAGAAGCTGCTAAAGCCCTAGGTGCAAAATGGGATCCTGCCAATAAAAAATGGTACATCCCTGCCAACACTAACATAACACCGTTTGCAAAATGGTACACAACCAACGCTCACACCCCGCCTACAACTCCCAAAAAAACCAAAGCACATACTGCAAGTCAAAAAACGAAATTTGGAACAACTACTTACGCACAGAGCAGTCACTTCATAGCTTACAACGGCGATGAACCACCATGGAATTAAAATGCGAACCAACTCAAAAGAACCGTAATATGCACTCAAACCAAATGAGTCATATAGCATTAAATTGATTAAAATTCATACCGCTTACGCTACCTCTTCAAAATAAACCTTTCTGCTACCACTACCACTACCACTACCACTACCACTACCACTACCACTTATTTACATCACTTATCATTTCAGCCAAAATTAACCGTTTTTGAAGCTACTCTTCACAGATTGAACGCCATCTTCCAATAAAGAGCCATAAAAACACATACGCCATTATTTAGCAGCCGCAAATAATACAATATATTTATCTTTATAAAAGTAATTCATACTCCTTATGCAAAGAAGCAACAACAAGCCCTTCACTCCCTAGTTCTCATACCTAACGATTCATATTAATTGGCATTTTTATTCTTTATTTGGAATAAATACAGATATGGTATGAAACCTGCTGTATTAAACATAGCAGTTTATGGAAAGAAGTTAATTCATTCTATAAACTGCACTTTTCACGCAATACATGAGGATATTAACCAGATGACCAGTTTAAAAAATCAACTAGAAAACCAGGTTAAAGCAATTAACGACTTTGACACCCGTCGCCGGCATGGAGCAGATGGACACAACGATAGAAGCCTGTGGATACTAGCGTGTATGGATGAACGACTACCTGTCGATCAAGCACTAGGTATCCATGCCGACTCACCGGTCGGCGGTGGCGATGCACATCTATTTCGTAATGCAGGAGGTATTGTGACCGATGATGCCATTCGCTCAGCCATGTTAACTTGCAATTTTTTTGGAACAAAAGAAATTGTTATTGTGCAACATACACAATGCGGCATGCTATCTGCAAATGCTGCCGAACTGGAACAATATTTTCGTGATAAAGGTATTGACCCCGATGCGATTGCACTTGACCCTACGCTACCTGAATTAAGCCTTGAAAAGGGAGCTTTCGCCAAGTGGATCGGCATGATGGATGAAGTTGACAAAGCATGCCTAAAAACTATCGAAACTTTTAAAAATCACCCGCTTATTCCAGATGACACCATCATCAGCGGCTGGATATGGGAAGTAGAAACAAGTCGACTAAGAGCGCCATCACTAGAGGCAGGTAGAAATAGCAGAAATATTGATGTTTCATCAGCCCAGTTTGGTGTAACAAGCCCTCAACCAGCACGCTGGTAATATTTCTATTTTTAACACTCAAAGCGGAGGGGTGTACAGCTCTCTCCGCCCTACATGTTGCAAAACAAATAACAGGATACAAATACTATGCCTCTATATGATTATTGTTGTAAACAATGCAAAAAGCAATGCGAGGTACTTCAGTCTATAGGCTCTCCAGCACCTGAATGCCCAAGCTGTCATACAAAGATGGCTCTACAGTTTTTATCTGCACCCGCAGTGCACGGCTACATGGCTCGTGGCCGAGAACAGGCAATGCGCTCACTCCCCGAGCCTACTCATGGCAAAGGGTGTGCTTGCTGCTCATAAAACAACAATCTTATCGCTTAATGCCTTACCCTCATGCAATTTATTATTTTCGTTTTGTACTCATAATAATAACCCCCTATAATCAACCTATATTTTGAGCTAAATCGCTCCTTAAGTATTGGTCTAAATATTGGGGGCACTATAATATATTTTTTAAGCAGGCGTGACTCTTCCACGAAGCTCCAGAGCCACTGATAACACCGTGGTGACTGGAAACCAGCCGCCCACGGTGTTATTTTGCTTGATTTTTTGGGTAAGTGCGGTTTTTGCCCTATACAGAGTATCTGATTTATGCAACAAAACCAATCAAATATAGAACACTCCCTCCTCCTTGTGTCAGTATATTTTACAAAATACCTAACCCACAAAAAAACACCATAAACATTTGGTTCTAGGTGTTATTTTGCTCTATACAGGACAAAAAAATTCATACCAACATAAGTCATTAATTTTTAATGATAAAGAAAAATAACCACTCTATATAAATCAGTTACTTACAGAGTGTTTATATTTTTGTCCTGTACAGAGTGCAACATATTAAGTATTACAATGATTCCTAGTTACATAGTTATACCAATCCTAACAAGTATTTACTCTAATGTAGCCCATTCACGGGAACAAAGTTGATGAATCGATTGAGAGCATTTAGCAAATTCATTCCAAGCTTGGCAACATACCGATACAATTTCAGCGCAACCATCAAAACATCGATTTGAAAAGTCCGTTCGTCTCAATTGTTGCCAAATTTGCTCAACCGGATTTAGTTCAGGCGAATAAGGCGGTAGAGGCATAATGGTAATGTGATCAGGGATATTCAATTTTTCAGTTAAGTGCCAAGCCGCCCGATCTACAATGAGCAGAGCATGCTTGTTTGCGGTGACCGCCTCCGAAATAATATCAAGGTGGCCTTGCACACCTTCGGTATTTGCCTTTGGCATAACCAAGCCTGCCGCTTTGCCATTTTCAGGGCATACCGCACCAAAAATATAGGCGGCCGTAAATTGTTGTTGCCGGACGATACGAGGTCGAGAGCCCTTTTGTGCCCAAATACGACTGACGGTTCCTCTTTGTCCGACCCGAGCCTCATCTTGAAACCAAATTTCAACTTTTTTTGCATCAATGCCCGCCGGCAAAAGTTCTACTGCAGAATCTCTAAATTTTTTTTAAACTCGTCCTGCTTCTTTTGCTTAGGATGTTTTGATCGAACCGTTATCCAAACCAAATCTAAATATTTCATCTCTGTACAGGACAAAAAAGTTCATATCAACATAAGTCATTAATTTTTAATGATAAAGAAAAATAATCCCTCACTATAAATCAATTGCTTACAGAGCATTTATATTTTTTGTCCTGTACAGAGATATTTCATCTACGGGTACGCGCATGCTCCTCTTTTCTGGCGAGCTATCGGAAGTCATGATCGTATAGTTCCGGAGGTAATTTTCTTGGGCGTGCGATATTTACTAACTCCTTATCAGTTAATGTGTCTCTACCAGCTATTATAACTCAATTGCAGTGTTTATATATTGGGCTTGGTATAAGGCTTATCCTGTGGATTTGCGTTCTTTATAACGGTATTTGTTAATGGCATTTTGGCGGTATCTGGCGGTACGGCGGTATCTGGCGGTACATTTAAAAAAAATTAAAAGTTGTACCGCCAACTATACCCGTATGTCAATGGTTTAACTCGGACACTAACGGGCATAAAAAAAGCCCAACACCAATAATGGCGTGGGCTTTCTGAACTTACACGGACTTACTCAGTCCCTTTATTGGTGCCGATGGCCGGAGTTGAACCGGCACGACTTGCGTCACCACCCCCTCAAGATGGCGTGTCTACCAATTTCACCACATCGGCTTTTAACTTACTTAGGCACTACGACCTCATCATCCATCGCAGTAGGTACTTCATCTGCAGTAGACATAGGGATTGCTTTAATCGGCGCATCACCTTCAATCAATGGAACCCCTGTATCAATCGTTTCTTCAATAACAGGCGCATCCATCAGGTCAGCATCAGACCCCATATTACCACTCAAAACAGCCAGACCTAAACTGGTTGAGAAAAATACAGCTGCCAAAATACCAGTTGTTCTGGATAAAAAAGATGCCGACCCTTGCGCCCCAAAAACAGAACCCGATGAACCACTACCAAAAGCAGCGCCTGCATCAGCACCTTTTCCGTGTTGCATTAACACTAATCCGATAACGGCTAAGCCGACCAGTACATGACCTATAATAATAACTTGATACATTTTAATTTTGAAATGAAGAATAAATCTTTAAAAAAGAACTCGCCGTTAACGAAGCTCCACCTACTAAGACACCATCAATATCGGGCATAGCTAATAAATTTTTTGCATTTTCCGGTTTAACACTGCCACCGTATAAAATCTGAATTTTTTCTGCAATCTCAGCATCTTTATGTGCAATCAAGTGCCGTATGAACTGTAATACCTCTTGCGCCTGCTCACCCG
>JALSIU010000051.1 GCA_026989715.1 Methylomonas sp. | reverse complement strand
ACATGTTTCCAGTCGGCAGAGAATTTTGCTTTTTATCGCAAGGCGCAAAAAGAAGGAATTAATGGTGCTTTTGCTGAGGGTCTTAAAAATATTGATGTTTCCTTGGGGATGATGCAAGAAAACCAGGCTAGTTCAGTGCGTGATGAGTTATTTGCGCAGTTAGGGCAAATGAAAACTAAAAATTTATTGACGGGCTTGCATCAGGCGCAATCTGATTTAACGGATATTGCTGAGCAAATGCAGCAGGTTGAAAGTATCAGTAAGGAGTCTTCGGATATTTCTTCGGCGAGTCAAGCGTCTTTAGGAACCGTCATTAATCAGTTGACACAGATTATTAGTAAAATTGATTCAATGAAAGCCTCATCAATTGAGTTAAGCCAAAGCAGTAAAGAGATTACTGATGTTACTTCATTGATTACTAAAATAGCCGATCAGACTAATTTATTGGCCTTAAATGCAGCAATTGAGGCGGCGAGAGCGGGTGAACATGGGCGTGGTTTTGCGGTGGTTGCCGATGAAG
Organism: Methylomonas sp.; assembly: GCA_026989715.1. Classification (GTDB taxonomy): domain Bacteria; phylum Pseudomonadota; class Gammaproteobacteria; order Methylococcales; family Methylomonadaceae; genus Methyloprofundus. The sequence continues at coordinate 5,115 of JALSIU010000051.1, read as the reverse complement.
TGCGGACTTTGGCAGAAAATACTAAGTCAGCAACCGCAAAAATTAATACGACTATTGCTAATTTTATTCAGGCAACTGAGGTGATTGTTGCAGAAACTGAAAATATGGCAAGCATGACGGATGATTCTAAGGTTGCTATTAGTGAATTTGAGCAAAATATTTCTAAAGTATCGGATATTGCGATACAAACTTATGCCAAAGTAAATATCACACAAATGATTAGCGAAATTTCATTGGCGAAAGTACACCAAATGATTTATGTGCAACAGGGTTACCGTGCGGTAGAGACAGGCGTTGATTCTGAAGCGGCACATGTTGTGGGTAAAGATTATAAAAGCTGTAATGTCGGTTTGTGGTTGACGACAGGAGCAGGGGGAGCGCAATACAGTCATTTACCTGCTTTTGCTGAGATTCATTATCCGCATGAAGTGGTGCATAAGTGTATGGATTTAGCGATGCATTATTTGTCACAGCCTTGGCAGACTGATAGAAGTATTCAGGCGCAAATTATAGATAACTTTAAAGCGATTGAATCAAATAGTTTGTTGATGACGGAAAAATTTGATTTGTTATTGCAACAAAAACAGAATTTTGAAGGAGGAGTTGCTGAGGCTGGTGATGGTGATATTGATTTGTTTTAATCTAGCCTTTGAAAGCAGTGACCAAGTCAGGTGACCTTTCGTAAAAATATTTAAATATTTGCAAATCTAGAAAAGCTAGGTTAAATGAAGTGTGTTTATGCAACACACTTCATTTGGCTATTTATAGATTTGAACGGTTAAATTATAGGTTTAAAAATGTATCTTTTTTAGCCGGTTGGCTGGTTAAGCTAGTGTCAAAGCCATTATTGAGTGATTGTACTAAGCCTCTTGCGCGTGTTTTTATCATAGCTAAGGTTTCTTGCACATCTTTCGTCCAGCCGACAGGTTGGCGAATAGGCATTAATATGCGCCATAGTGTCATGCCTTTATTAAATAAGGCCGATAAATTTTCTATTAAGCCTAGTTCAATTTGGCGTTCGACTAATTTTTTAGAAATAAATTTGGCATGTACTTTGCTACTGTAGATATGTAGTGGTATCAGTAGCACAATCAATAAAAAGAAAAAGATGGAGGCAATAAACGGGTCGAGTAATAAGGCGACTAAGCCCATTTGAATTTCGCCTGCCACTAAGGTTAGGGCAACAAAACTTAAGACGATGGTTAAAGTGAAGTGGCTTCTATCTTTCCAGAGATTGATAGCTTTTTTGACTTCATGAATAACGACGGAATCAAATTCATCAATGTGTTGTTCTAAGGTGTGCAAGATTCGATACGCACTTTCAATATCTATATTCGCCAGCTTATGTTCTATTGCTTTTTGGCCTTCAGATTCTGCATCTTGCTTGAGTACAAAAAATTGCCCGGATTGTAGGCCAAGCATGCTTAGCTGTTCTTTCCATTCAGCTAGATTGATAGGGGTTGTGCTGCCTGCCTTTTGATTGATGATATAAATAAATTTGCCCGGGTTGTGGCTTTGGGTGGTTTTTTTCAAAAAGTGCGCTAATGCAGGGCGTGAGTTTTCTAAGTTAGGTTGGTCGGCATCAAAAAAGGTAAAAACCAAGTCTGAAAGGGCGGTTGCATGATCGCGTAATAGTTGCACGCCTTCCGGTTTGGTATTGGGTGCAAAACCAGGTGCTAAAATAATGGTTTTATCTTTTAATTTAGGGCTGTTATTGGTTTTAAGGTCTAAATAAGTATTAATATTGCGGCTTTCTCCTTTTTCAAGCTGTTCGAGGCGTTCGCTGATATGAAAGAAAGGAAAACGTGGATCACCATCAATGGCAGTGCCGGGGAGAGACATGGAAGTTTCGCCTTCGCGGTGTACCAAAACGGTAAATTGGGCATTAAGGCTATGGGTATCTTGAATATGACTGCCCAAATATTGATTGACAAATTCATCTCGACCTGAAGATGGATCGCCTATTAAGGTAATGACGGGTGACCAAGAGGTTTTGTTAGCCAATGAATCATCTATATCAATCAGTCCTAAGTCATAGGCAACTTGATCTAGTTCGTGATAGAGCCTAAAAGCCTGTAGGAGCGCAGGGTTTTTATCAGCGAGTTGGATTTCTATATGTTGTAGAGAGGAGCTAACAGATTTTTCAGGCATACTCATAGCTTAAACCATTTTATATCGATGATGAAGTGAAGTGACCTGTTTAGGGGAGAAGTTTAGGTACGCCTTTGATTTTATTTTACTATTTGCTTCTGTCTACGTTTTAAAATATAGACAGATTGGTAGCAAATAGATGCGTTATGTCAATTCCACCCCTGCATAGGCTAGTTGTTTAAATTATATCTATATTTATATGGATGCGGTAGTGCATTTTTTATCAGCTTATACCTATATCCAGGATATGATAGAAAACTAGGCACTGTAAGTGCGCCGGATGTAGTTTTCTACAATAGCTTGAAATTCTTCTGCAATATGCTCGCCTTTTAAGGTGACTGTTTTTTCACCATCTTCATAGACGGGCGCAACTGGAGTTTCACCTGTCCCGGGTAGGCTGATGCCAATATTTGCATTTTTACTTTCGCCAGGGCCATTGACGACACAGCCCATAACCGCGACTTCCATTTCCTCAACACCTTTGTATTGATCACGCCATATAGGCATTTGTTCTCGTAGGTAGCTTTGAATATCCATGGCTAATTTTTGAAAATAGTCACTGGTGGTACGTCCACAACCCGGGCAGGCAATGACCATAGGGGTAAAAGAGCGAAACCCCATAGTTTGCAGTATTTCTTGGCCAACAATCACTTCTTTGGTGCGTGCTGCACCTGGCTCGGGTGTGAGTGAGATGCGAATGGTGTCACCGATACCTTGTTGCATTAATACGGAAAGTGCGGCAGAGGAGGCAACGATACCTTTAGAGCCTATACCCGCTTCAGTTAATCCTAAATGCAGAGCATAGTCACAGCGGCGCGCAAGTTCTTGATAAATACTGATTAATTCTTGCACATTGCTGATTTTACATGACAGTATAATATGGTCTTTGGGCAGGCCATATGACTCCGCGGCAGCGGCACTTTCTAGTGCAGAGACAATAATGGCTTCACGCGTGATGGCGGCAAGTTCTTCCGGTTCTGCTTTTGCTCTATTTTCATCTAGCAGGCGTGTGAGTACGGATTGGTCTAAGCTACCACCGTTTACGCCAATACGTACCGGTTTGTCGTACTTGACGGCACATTCAATCATTTGTTGAAATTGGGTGTCTTTTTTAGCACCTTTACCCACATTGCCGGGGTTGATTCTAAATTTACCCAAAGCTTGTGCGCACTCGGGATATTTTTCTAATAATTTATGACCATTAAAGTGAAAATCACCTACTAGCGGGACAGAAAAGCCATTCGCATCTAGTTGTGCGCGAATCTTTGGGACTGCCTCAGCCGCTGCTTCATTATTGACTGTAATTCTGACGAGTTCAGAGCCGGCATTGGCCAGTTCCATTACTTGTTTAACGGTTGCCGTAATATCTGCGGTATCGGTATTTGTCATTGATTGCACGACAATGGGGGCGTGACCGCCGACTTTTACCTTGCCGACAAGAACTTGATGTGTGTTTTTTCTGGGGCTAATTGACATAGTTTATGGTCTTTTACTTAAATTGCAATTACACTAAAGTATATATGAACCATGATAAAAAAAATAGATTGCAGTAAGGTACTTTAACTTATGAGAATAAATTATTTCTCAGATATACATTTAGAATTCGGTTTTGCCGAGCCGCCTGATACGGATGCTGATATTATTGTTGCGGCAGGAGATATCGGTGTTTATGAACAAGGGGTGCAGTGGTTACAAGCATTGGATAAACCTGTTATCTATGTCGCAGGGAATCATGAATTTTATGCATATCCTTATCATGAAACATTGGCTTTATTACAAAAAAAATCTGCAAATACGCAGGTTCATTTTTTGGAAAATGAGGTTTTTATTTTTGAAGATGTGCGCTTTATCGGCTGTTCTTTATGGGCAGACTTGTTTATTGAAGGGGCTGAGACAGCGGAAGCCTTAGCACATAATTTGAATGATTTTAGAAAGATACGGTATGAGGGGGGGATTTTTAATCCTGAACAGTTTTCGGCATTGCATGCCAAGTCGAAAGCTTGGTTGACATCTGAGTTGGCAAAGCCATTTAAAGGTAAAACGATTGTTGTTACCCATCATGCACCAACGCATTGGAGTTGGTATGACTCACCTTATCGGATTAAAAAACTAGCCTATTGTAATGATTTAAAAGAGCTGTTTCATGAGTATGAGATTTCCATTTGGTTTCATGGACATACGCATAGTATTGGTGATTATCGTTTGGCTGGCGCACGTATTTTATCGAATACGCGCGGTTATGTGGGGCGTAAAGAAGTCGAGGGGTTTGATATGCATAAAGTGGTTGATATTTAGAGCATGTTGAATATAAAGTATTTTTTATTGATAAGGAAATGATTTTTTGATGCTTAAACAGAGTGTTCCACTGTATTTTCAGCAATTGCATATTGATGTGGTGCGTAATGCAACTGATGATTACAATTTATTCCATGATGCAACTAAATGGCAACGAATTAAAGATAATCCGTTTAAAGGGCCGATTGCTTTAGGGTTTCAGTTAGAGTCTTTTATTGAGCATTCGGTGAGGCAATATCGTAAATCAACTGATGATGATTTTCTGATTGAGAAGTACCAATTAAATTTTAGTAACTATCAATTTACTTTTGCAAATGCCGTTAGGCCTGAGCAGGAAATTGATATTGATATTAAAAAAACACAATTTAAAACGACACCTGAGCCGATATTAAGCCATCGGATTTGTGTTAAGAGCAATGCGAATTTAGCCTTAATGGGCTTTAAAAAAGAATCACAAACACCGCTATTTTTAGCAGAGAGTGATTTTAGTCAGTTAGGTGATTTGATGGGCTGCCCTGATCGACAATTTTTAGAGGCATTACCTGATTTTTTTATGAAACGTAAGTTTCTTAATATCAGCAATGCAAAAAATTTTTTATGTGGTTCGTTAGCTAACCAAAATGACTATTTTGATGAGCTCAGTAATACCATTTATTTTCCGGAGATATT
>JALSIU010000050.1 GCA_026989715.1 Methylomonas sp. | reverse complement strand
TAACGATGTTCCTTTTGATGAAAGCATTTATGCCGGCTGGAAAAAGAAACGCCTTTATGATGACCCCGACATAGCCCCCCCATAACAACAAGCCACTCAAAGCAATCGCTTTACCAGCTTTCAGATTAAGTAAAGCGATTGCTTCACTCAAATAATAAACGCTAACGCATTGAATAAGCCAAACTACTAACAATGCACTTTTTACTTATTCACAAAAAAGATGCACCACTCACCAAACAGCCTGTAAAATAAATTCAAAGCTCCATACTTGCGTGCTTAGAGCATATTTTACTCACCACCTTTATACAAAGCTAAAACAAGCACATTCCTCATACCAGCCTTATTAAACCCCACTAAGGATTCGCTATGTCACTTGCCATCGCCTACAGCAGAGGCCGCTCCGGAATTAATGCACCGCTGGTCACCGTAGAAGTACATATTTCCAATGGCCTGCCCGCACTTAATTTGGTCGGTCTACCTGAAACGGCCGTCAAAGAAAGTAAAGACCGTGTGCGTGGGGCAATCATCAACTCACAATTTGAATTTCCGATGCAACGCATCACCATTAATCTAGCACCGGCCGATGTCCCTAAAGAAGGTGGGCGTTTTGATTTGCCGATTGCTCTCGGTATATTAGCCGCATCAGGACAAATCCCCAAAAATGAACTGGCAAAATATGAATGTATCGGCGAACTATCACTTGGCGGTGAATTACGCAAAGTCAAAGGCGTACTACCGGTGGCATTGCAGGCACGCGATGCACAACGCGCCCTATTTTTACCACAAGACAATGCAACAGAAGCTGCATTAGTGCAAAACTCTCAGCTCTTTCCTGCACAACACTTATTAGAAATTTGTGCCCACCTAAATGACCAACAACACTTAAACCGACATAACCATCAAGCCACACTCGCACCGGAAAGTCAATTTGCACCAGACTTGGCAGATGTCCAAGGACAGTTCCACGTGAAACGTGCTTTTGAAATTGCGGCCACCGGGCTGCATAATTTACTGCTATTAGGCCCTCCCGGTACAGGAAAATCCATGTTGGCCTCACGCTTCCCCAGCATTTTACCCCCTCTAACCGAAGCGCAAGCCCTAGAAAGTGCCGCCATTATTTCAATCAGCGACAGCCCCTTTATTGCCGAAAACTGGCTTAAGCCCCCTTATCGCGCACCCCATCACACAGCCTCTGCGCCCGCACTCGTCGGCGGTGGCAGCAACCCTAAACCCGGCGAAATTTCTTTAGCCCATAACGGCCTATTATTTCTCGACGAACTCCCGGAATTTGACAGAAAAGTGCTGGAAGTATTACGTGAACCACTAGAAACAGGCCACATCACAATTTCCCGCGCCACACGTCAAGCCGACTTTCCGGCACGGTTTCAATTAATCGCCGCCATGAACCCCTGCCCTTGCGGTTATCTCGGCGACCCATCAGGGCGTTGTCACTGTACTGCCGAGCAAGTCTCTCGCTATCGCGGCAAAATCTCCGGCCCCTTGCTCGACCGTATCGACATGCACTTAGAAGTACCACGCGTATCACATGAGGTCTTACGCAAAGGCTCCCCCGAAGGCCAAGAAAGTAGTGCCACAATACGTCAGCGCGTCATCCATGCACGCAATATTGCCATGGTGCGCTCAGGCAAAGCCAATAGCCATCTAAGTGCAACAGATATTAAACAGATTTGCTCTCTATCAGAACAAGGCCATCAATTACTCGAACAAGCCATGAATCGCTTTGGTTTATCGCATCGCGCCTACCATCGCATCTTAAAATTAGCCCGTACCATTGCCGACTTAGCCGGCGCAGATAATATTGAAATTCCACATTTAAGCGAAGCCATTGGCTATCGCAAACTTGATCGTGGCAAATGATAAGCCGCTTAGCAACATTGTAAGGCTCGCACCTCACCCACAACCGACGCAAAGTACACAAAAAAGCCCCCTACGTAGGATGTGTAGATACCTATGATTTTGGGAAGTGTAAAAATTTTCAGTTCTAAACTTTAACCCTTGCTGCGAGTCCATTGCATACGCAAATACAAGGCTTCAACCTTTTGCCGCGCCCAAGGTGTTTTACGCAAAAATTTAAGGCTGGAGGCAATGCTAGGATCATGCGTAAAGCACTTGATATTAATTCGTTTTCCCAGCGCATCCCAACCATATTCAGCCAATAAATCCGTTAGCATGGCTTTTAAAGTCACACCATGCAAAGGGTCTTGTTGGCGAATATCCGTCATGATGCTTTATCCGCTTGGTTATCATGCACTTCAGCTTTTTTAACACGAATTTTGCTGTTGCCGACCACTTGGCCATTTAAATTTTTCATTGCCGCTTTCGCCTCACCCGGCTTAGGCATTTCAACAAAGCCAAAACCCTTCGATATGCCCGTATCCTGGTCTAATACCAAGTGACAAGATTGAACCGTTCCAAAAGGCTGAAAAAGAGCTAAAAGCGTAGCTTCAGTGGTATTGCGGGTAAGATTACGTATCAGTAGTTTCATAAGAGACCAATATATTTATCAGAGTGATAAATATATTATACGCCGAGGCGAGCTAATGCAGTAGAAGGAATACTTGTCTTATCACTGTATCACAAACCCTGATAAAGCCAGGCATGGGAAGGAGGAGGAAAACCACGCTTATAGCAGAACCAGGGTCATGAAAAATACCGCTTAATGGTTAACAGTCATCTAAAAAGGCAATAGACTGCCCGTCATTACCATACCTTTTAATTAACACCTTTATTAAGGTGCTAAACCATTGCGATATTATTTTGGCTTGTAGGCACTATTATTTGCATCTTCAGCGATAAGCTGCCTTGCTTTCTCATATTTATCGCTTTCCGCATTTTTAACCATAAAAATAACCGATGCAAAAATAATGACTCCAGCGGCAACATAAAGAAAAAAATTATCTTTTTCAGGTGCTTCTTGCTTATTTGACATGTAATAAACTCCTAAATAAAACCTTAAAAATAATACTGAATTTTTTCAGCGCAAGCATCATACCAAGCATTAACAATTACCACAACAAATATATTGTATATTTTTATTAAGGTTATTGTATAACCTCATACAACACCCTTGAAAAATAAATACACATAACTTTAAAGCTAGCTTAAATAAAACGAATGCACCATAGCCTACCTTATGACAAGGCCTTATTTTATAAGCGACTAACTTGCATAAAAATACTTTATATAGTGTATATAAATAAAATAGACACAATATATTGTGCTATCATAGCCAGCCCAAAATAATTTATCTTGCTAACAAATACCATTATCAGCAAGATTTGATATTGCCATGACACTTAACGAGGCTAAACCGAACCATGACTACACAGCGACTCACCGACTCTGATTCCTCAGTGAATATTTCCCTACAAGACGCATCAGTTGATATATGGGATACCAAATACCGCTTAAAAACTAAGTCGGGAACTGCGATTGATGGCAGTATTGATGAAACGTATCAGCGAGTTGCAAAAGCATTAGCGAGTGTCGAAAAAGGCAAAGCCAAACAAGAAAAACATTACCAAGAATTTTTATGGGCCTTACGCCAAGGTGTCATCCCTGCCGGACGCATTATCTCCAATGCCGGTGCGCAGGCGCATAAACCTGCCACCTCAACCATTAACTGTACCGTTTCCGGCTCGATTGCCGATTCAATGGATGATATTCTCGGTAAAGTACATGAAGCCGGGTTAACGCTAAAAGCCGGCTGTGGTATCGGCTATGAATTTTCAACCTTAAGACCTAAAGATGCTTATGTTTCCGGTGCTGGAGCTTATACCTCAGGGCCTTTATCCTTTATGGATATCTACGACAAAATGTGCTTTACCGTCTCCTCAGCAGGTGGTCGCCGGGGCGCACAAATGGCTACTTTTGATATTGGTCATCCGGATGTGGTTGAATTTATCCGCGCCAAGCGTGAAGATGGTCGCTTACGACAATTTAATTTATCCTTATTGATTACCGCCGAATTTGTAGAAGCGGTAAAAGCTAATGGCGACTGGCATTTATCTTTCCCGGTTATGCAACGCGAATTAGAGGAAGATAAACTCGATTTAAACGATAGCTCGCTTATTATCTGGCGTGATTTACCGCATGCCACCGGCTATGTTGAAAACGAGGCCGGTTTGGTTGCCTGCAAAATCAGCAAAACCATGCCGGCACGCCGTTTGTGGGACATTATCATGTCCTCCACCTACGATTATGCAGAACCCGGCTTTATCTTGATTGATAAAGTCAATGAAATGAATAATAACTGGTTTTGTGAAGATATTCGGGCAACCAACCCTTGCGGCGAACAACCCTTACCTCCTTATGGTTCTTGTCTGCTAGGCTCTATCAACCTTACCCGCTTTGTTGAAAACCCGTTTACCGATGATGCGGCTTTTAATTGGGACAATTACCGCAAAACCATTCGTATTTTTACGCGCATGCTAGATAACGTCGTCGAAATTAATGGCCTGCCCCTAGAAAAACAGCGCGAAGAAATCACCGCTAAACGCCGGCATGGTATGGGCTATTTAGGTTTAGGCTCAAGTTTAACCATGCTCGGCATGAAATATGGCGACCCTGAATCGCTAGGCTTTACCAGTGAAGTAACCAAAGTATTAGCCATAGAAGGCTGGAAAGAAGCCTTAAGCTTAGCAAAAGAAAAAGGCACAGCCCCTGCGCTGGAAAAAATATATACCGTCACCGGGCGCATGCTGCATAAACGCCCGGAAATGCAACAAGATGGCTATAAGATAGGCGATAAAGTGGCAGGTAAAGTCTTACATGCCAAATACAGCCGCTATATGCAACAAGTGGCCGCAGAAGAGCCGGAATTAGTTGCCGCTTTAATCGAACACGGGGCGCGTTTTACCCACCACAGCTCTATCGCGCCAACGGGCACCATTTCATTATCACTGGCTAATAATGCCAGTAATGGCATTGAACCCAGCTTTGCACACCATTATTCACGCAATGTCATCCGCGAAGGCAAAAAAAGCAAAGAAAAAGTTGATGTCTTTTCTTATGAATTATTGGCATACCGCACATTAATTAATGCACAAGCCATGCCTTACAGCGAAAATGCGGCCGAGCAATTACCCAGCTATTTTATTACCGCTGACGCGATTACACCAAAACAGCATGTCGATGTACAAGCAGCGGCACAAGTCTGGATTGATTCCTCCATTTCTAAAACCGCCAATGTGCCAACCGACTATCCATACGAAGATTTTAAGTCTATTTATGAATATGCTTATGATCAAGGCTTAAAAGGCTGTACCACATTCCGATTTAATCCCGAAGTCTTTCAAGGCGTTTTAGTAAAAGAGTCAGATTTGGAAAACACCACTTACCAATTCACCCTCGATGATGGCCATGTCTTGGAACTCAAAGGCAATGAAGAAGTGGAATATGATGGCGAAATGCATACTGCGGCTAATTTATTTGATGCTTTAAAAGAAGGCTATTACGGAAAATTCTGATTGTTTAAAGCATTGTCTGCAAAAACAAGATTGATGGGGTTCATTACCTGCCTAAAAGCAGGTAATGAACCCTAAAGTGGATCCCAATATTTAGACCAATACTTAAGGAGCGATTTAGCTCAAAATATAGGTTGATTATAGGGGGTTAT
>JALSIU010000049.1 GCA_026989715.1 Methylomonas sp. | reverse complement strand
TTGCAGGTTCCTTATCCGACCGCGATATTAACAATATTGCCGCTTATTACAGCCGCCTGCAACCTTGATGGAAAGTGCTTGCCGCACCAATTAACTGATGTTGTCTAATATCATGCGTATTACTTACTTATGCCTTGCTTTATTAACGGTAACATCAGTTTCTGCCAATGAGCCTAGTGCAGTACGGCAAGCCGAATTACGTCATTTAATAAAACATGATTGCGGCTCTTGTCATGGCTTAACACTCAAAGGCGGTTTAGGCCCTTCTTTATTAGCCAAAGACTTACAACATAAACCTAATCGGGATTTAGTACAAACAATACAACAAGGCCGCCCCGGCACAGCAATGCCGCCGTGGGCTCCCTTTATCTCCCTTGTGGAAACACGCTGGTTAGTTGAAAATATATTAAAAAAACCTTAAGGGGCTGAACGCAGGCCGCTGCAAGCCCTTATCAATGCTTTAAACCCAAAAAACCAATACCATGACAAAATATTTAGCCCGTTTAAGTCTGAGTGCAATCCTTCTCAGCACTTTTAGCCTATCTGCCCATGCCGAGCAAGTCGATTGCATTACCACCTCGTGGAAATTGATTGGTTCTAATCATAAAGTCTGTGTACAAGCCTATGATGACCCCAAAGTACAAGGTGTCAGTTGCTATATGAGCCAGGCGAAAAAAGGCGGCCTAAAAGGCACGTTCGGCTTAGCCGAAGACCCCGCCCAATTTTCACTTTCTTGTCGGCAGGTGGGGGAAATTATCATCAAAGATAAGTTACCCAAACAAGAAGTCGCCTTTAGTGAAGATACCTCATTATTTTTCAAAGAAACGCGTGTCGTGCGTATTTTTGATACTAAGCGCAATACCCTTATTTATGTGGCCATCAGCCGTAAAATAATTGATGGCGCACCGGCTAATAGTATCTCGACCGTGCCTATTATGCCTTGGTCTAAATAATATCTTTCTTATATTCTGCCGTGTATTCATTATGAAGTATCCTTTTCTGACGGTTATATGCTTATTATTCACCCAAATCACGCAAGCCGAATTACGCGGTACCGGTGATTTAGGGATTATTATTGAACGCGAACCAGCCGCCATTCAAATCGTCAACACCAGTCGGCAACTTGCTTTAAATAAAATCACTCAGTTAGGGGATTTATCGCATGCTTCCGTAGTTTATTCGCGTGATGCACGTTATGCCTTTATCTTTGGCCGTGATGGTGGTTTGACTAAAATAGATATGTTGCAAGATAAAATTGCTAAACGTATTATTCAAGCGGGAAATAGTATTGGCGGGGCTATTTCTCAAGATGGAAAATTGATTGCAGTGTCTAATTACACGCCGGGCGGTGTTAAAGTTTTTTCCACAGACACTTTGGAATTAGTGGCTGACATTCCAGCACTCTATGCTGAAAACAAGCTTTCCAAAGTCGTCGGTTTGGTCGATGCACCTGGGCAAAAATTTATCTTCAGTTTATTTGATGCCGGTGAAATTTGGGTTGCCGATATGAGTAATCCAAGCCAACCCGTTATTCAAAAATATAAAGACGTAGGTAAGCAGCCTTATGATGCCCTGCTCTCTCCGGATGGCCGCTATTATATAGCGGGGTTATTTGCAGATCGCGGCTTGGCATTATTGGATTTATGGTCGCCTGAACAAGGGATTAAACGTATTTTACCTGATTATGGCAAGCACGATGCAAAGCTACCTGTCTATAAAATGCCGCATTTGGAAGGCTGGGCGGTAGCGGGTCATTTAATGTTTGTACCGGCTATCGGCCAGCATGAAGTCTTGGTCATCAACCAAAATACTTGGCAATTAGTAAAACGCATTCCTGTTATTGGCCAACCGGTATTTGTGATGGCTCGCCCTGATGGTCGGCAAGTCTGGGTAAATTTTGCCTTTCCTGATAATGCTAATTTGCAGGTTATTGATGTGAAAGAATTAGCACTGATTAAATCATTAACGCCTGGTAAAGCCGTATTACATATGGAGTTTACCCCACGCGGTGAACATGTTTGGGTCTCTGCACGTGATGATAACCGTGTTGTGGTTTATGATACCAGTGACTTTAGCGAACTGGCACGCTTACCTGCCAATAAGCCTAGTGGGATATTTTTTAGTTCACGGGCATATAAGTTGGGGTTGTAATATTATGAATATGGCTGAAATAAAAAAATGAGCACGAATGAACGCCTACAAACAATGGAAGCAATCTGGAATACGCTTTGGCTTTGTTGCATAATTATTCATAACCAATTGATTTTAAAATAAATTAAGAAAATTGCTTTATTTTATAACTCTTTGATTTTAAGGTATTTTTTTGATTTATGCAACAAAGCCAAAATAAATTAACTGTTTTAGCTATATCTAATAACAATGCTAAGCCCACTACACAAACAATTACTCAACAATTATCAGCAAGAATTCCCCTTGTCTCCCAGGCCTTATCTGGAAATTGCCAATCATTTGGGGGTAACGGAAGCGGAAGTGTTATCAGCCTTTAGCGAATTGGCCGAGCACAATTTTATCAGTCGTATAGGCCCTGTCATTCCGCCTAATCACATTGGACTCAGTACCTTAGTGGCTATGGCTATCCCTCGTGCGCAACTTACGGCAGTCGCCCATCTTGTCAACCGCTTTCCCGAAGTCAACCATAACTATGAACGCGAGCACCGTTTTAACCTCTGGTTTGTTTTAATTGCCACCGACCAACAACATTTACAGACGGTGATTGCTAACATCGAAACACAAACGGGCTTTAAAACCATGCAATTACCTTTGCTGGCAGATTACTTTATTAATCTTGGCTTCCAACTCGATTTAGATGAAACGCGGCAAGCAGTAGAACAAGCCGATGCAGTTAGCGCATGATAGACCCCATTGATTTACAATTAATTATTGCCATTCAATCCGGACTCCCTATCGTCGCTCGCCCTTACGCACTGATTGCTGAGCAATTGGCCTTAACAGAAAACGAAGTCATTGCCCGTTTAAAGCAACTGAAACAACAAGGGTTCATTAAACGCCTAGGCGTTATTGTCAAACACCGCCGCTTAGGCTATCAGGCCAATGCCATGGTCGTATTTGATATGCCCGATGCGCTAGTCGATGTCAAAGGCCGGCAAATCAGTCAACACGATTTTATCAACCTTTGTTATTTGCGTCCTAGACAAGGCGAACAATGGCCCTACAACCTGTTTTGTATGATTCATGGCAAATCACGCGCACGCGTTATGCAACAACTGACGCAACTCATTCACAGCTGTGCTTTGCAAGACTACCCCTATGATATATTATTCAGCCCTCGTTGCTTCAAACAACGCGGCGCACTGTACAAATCGACTCAACCTTCATTTATCAATAAAGCCCATGGATGATATAGACCGCAACATCATCAACACCTTACAAGCAGGTTTCCCAATTTGTCCATCCCCATACCAACAGGTCGCAGAGACATTAAATATCAGCGAACAGGAACTCTTAGTACGTTTGCAAACGCTACTGGAAACGGGCGTATTATCACGTTTTGGACCTTTGTTTCATGCAGAACATATGGGCGGTGCCTTAACCTTAGCCGCCGTTCAAGCCCCGGAACAAGACTTCGATAAAATGGCGGCCATCATTAACGCCTTCCCAGAAGTGGCGCACAATTACGCACGCAAACATAAACTCAATATGTGGTTTGTACTGGCCACTGAAACCCCTGCACAAATTGAGCAAACTCTCCACAAAATTGAACAACAAACAGGTTTACACGTTTACAACATGCCCAAAATTCACGAATATTTTGTCGGCTTAAAGCTGGAAGCCTAATGGACAGTATCGATCGCACTATTATTCGTGCCACCCAAGCCGGCTTACCGCTAACACCCGAACCCTATCAAACGCTCGCCCAACAAATCGGTATCAGTGCCGATGAGCTCATGCAACGCCTGACACACATGCAAACAACCGGCATTATCCGACGCATTGGCGCAGTACCGAATCATTATAAATTGGGCTACCGCCATAATGGCATGACCGTTTGGGATGTAGCGGATGCACAAATGGATAACTTAGGCACACAAGTCGGCTTACTGGATTTTGTTAGTCATTGTTATCATCGTCCTCGGCATTTACCCGAATGGCCTTATAACTTATTTGCCATGATTCACAGCAAAACAGCCGCAGAAGCAGAACAGCACATTGCAGACATTGCGGCACTACTCGGTACACACTGCCGGGCGCATGATGTACTGTACAGCACCCGAATTTTAAAGAAAACCGGCCTGAGGATTAGCCAATAATATGTTTCGTCTTAGTCAATTTATGCGCGAGGTATTGCACCCTACCCCGCTCAAGCCCAAACGCACACCCGTAGCCCCTGTAGTTATCTGGAATCTCATTCGTCGCTGTAATCTCACCTGTAAACACTGCTATACCACCTCGGCCGATAGAGACTTCCCGAATGAGCTTAGCACTGAAAATATCTATCGTGTCATGGATGACTTAAAAGCCTTTCACGTCCCGGTGCTTATTCTTTCCGGCGGTGAACCCTTATTGCACCCCGATATTTTCCAAATATCGCAACGCGCCAAAGATATGGGGTTTTATGTCGCCCTCTCCAGCAACGGTACCTTAATTAGCGAGAAAAATATTAAGCAAATAGCCGCCATTAACTATCAATATGTCGGAGTCAGTTTAGATGGTATTGGGGCGACTCATGATGCGTTTCGTCAGCAAAAAGGCTCGTTTAATGCCTCCCTCCGTGGCATTCAATTATGTCGTGAACACGGTATTAAAGCAGGCATTCGCTTTACCTTAACTCAAGATAATGCGCATGATTTCCCTGCCATGTTGCAATTAATGGACGATGCCGATATCGATAAATTTTATTTATCGCACCTGAATTATGGTGGCCGTGGCAATAAAAATCGTCAACAGGATGCTTTTTTCAGCATGACCCGCGAGGCAATGGATTTATTATTTACCAAATGCCTGCAATGGGAACAACAAGGCACCCCACGCGAAATCGTCACCGGCAATAATGATGCCGATGCCGTGTATTTTTTGCACTGGGTTAAACGGCATTACCCTGAACAAGTGGATGCCATACAGGCTAAGTTAACGCAATGGGGCGGTAATGCTTCTGGGGTGAATATTGCCAATATTGATAACTTGGGTAATGTACACCCTGACACCTTTTGGTGGCATTATGATTTAGGCAATGTATTGGAACGCCCATTTTCTGAAATATGGCAAGATACGACTGATCCCTTGATGGCCGGCTTGAAACAATCCCCTCGACCGTTAAAAGGACGTTGTGGTGAGTGTTATTACCAAGCCATTTGCAATGGTAATACTCGCGTCAGAGCACAGCAAATTTATGGCGATGCATGGGCTGAAGACCCTGGGTGTTATTTGGAGGATAGGGAAATCATCGCTTATAACTAATCTAAGACTATTCCTAACATTGTTACCACACTGCGTTTTATCATTTGACATACAGATAAAAAGAAATTAAGTTGGTTAATACCTGTATCAGGGAAAGTTCTTCTGTTAATCATAATGGGCTTTGTTGCATAAAAGAATTAGCGGCGTGCTTTACCCTAGTCCCATTTGATATTTCATGGGACTAGGTAACTTTCAGGCATACCAAGGC
>JALSIU010000048.1 GCA_026989715.1 Methylomonas sp. | reverse complement strand
TCCCCATGAGCTTCTGAATTTCATCCGGCGTTAATGCTTGTAGCCTGTCAATTAACTGTCGGCTGTCCTCTAAAAATCGTGCTGAGGTAAAATCAAGTTCGGGGGGAATTGCTTGCATATCCAGTGATTTTGCAGGCGAAATAAGCATTAACATGAAAGAGCCTTTTTAACGATAACGAATGGAACTTCACAAGACGACAAAATTTATGTAAGTCCTTTAACATGGTCTAGTTCTAAAGGGTTACGAATAGGCTTACTGATATAATAGCCTTGTGCATAATCAACCCCTTGTTGCTCCAATAAACTTAAAATCTTTTTATTTTCTACGAATTCAGCAATAATCCGCTTACCAAATGCTTGTGATACTTCCGTTAAAACTTTAACAAATATCCGATCTTCTTCACTCACATCCATTTGCTTCACAAAAGAGCCGTCAATTTTCACATAATCAACAGGTAGTGATTTTAAATAATAAAACGAAGAAAAACCAACGCCAAAATCATCTAAAGCAAAATGACACCCTAATGCTTTAAGTTGAGTAATCAGTGATTTAGCCGACAAGAAATTGGACACTGCGGAGGTCTCCGTAATTTCAAAGATAATTAATTCCGGCTTCACCCCAGGTTGGCTTAATACTTGTTCTATATGCGGTAAAATATCCATATCATTCATAGACCGGCCAGATAAATTAACCGCTAAACGTGCATTATTACCTATTTTCTGAAAGGACAGGTGTTGTTCTACCGCTTTTTTTAATACCAGTTGATCTATTTGACCAATGATACCTAACTGTTCGGCATGTTCAATAAAATCCCCCGGCATCAAAATACTACCATCTTCTTTTTCTATTCTTAATAAGCACTCATAATGACTAATCGCCTTATGTTTAATATCCAAAATAGGTTGATAAAATAAAATAAATTCATCCTTCTCAATCGCTTGTTCAATAATATGCTTCCAATGCAACTGCTCTGTAAGTACAGATTGGTACTCAAAGTCAGGCGAATAAATATGATAACGAGCACGGCCGGATTTCTTTGCCTGATACATGGCTAAATCTGCATTAGCCAGTAACTCTTGCTGGGTTTTACCATGATCTGGATAGATTGCCACGCCAATACTAAAACTAATGGGATGCGGCTGATCATTTATGGTGTAATCAATCTCTTTCAGTGCTCTTAGCAATTTTTTGGCTAATGCCTCTACCCCTTCTTCAGTTGCAGAAGGCATCAGTAAAGTAAACTCATCGCCCCCAATACGGCTTAGCAGATCCGTCTCACGCACTTCTTTACTTAGTACTCTTGCTATTAGTTGCAATAATCGATCACCGGCTTGATGCCCATGCGTGTCATTAATAACCTTAAACTGATCTAAATCTAAATAGAATAATGCAATTTTTTCATCATAACGCTCAGCAATTAATAATCTATCATCCAATTCCTTTTGAAAATATCGCCGATTACTTAAGCCTGTTAACTGATCGTGAGTTGCCATCCAAACCAATTGCTGATCCGCTTGATGTCTCTCGGTAACATCAACCCCCAAACTCAATATAATGGGATCCTGGCCTGAACTTTTTGCACGTAGCACTGTGTGAATCCAATCGATATAAATAACATCACTCCCCTCTATAGCCAAGCGTCCACTAAAGCTCATTTCCTGTTGTTTTTTCTGCAACCTAAGTTGCATCAGTTTATGTAAATGCTCAATTTCAGTATCAGGAATAAAATCAGCAAAATTTTTACCCATCAGTTCTTTTAAAGACTGATGTAAATTATTTTGCCCTTCCTGATTGACAGATAGTATATTCCCTTCAATATCTTGGGTAATAATGATAATAGGGGCAACATCAATCAATTGACTGATAAAATCTCGCTCTGTTTCTAGTTCCGATGATTTATTTAACAGCAATTGATTATTTTGCTTTATATCGGCCTCTAAAACTTCTAACTCATGTACAACATCTGTTGCCGTTTGCGTTAACTGCTCTAATTCATCTGCAAAGAGAAACTTTTGTTGACTAGAGACTTTTTTCCGAAAATCTTGGTATTGATGCCGAGTTAACAAGGGCAGCGCTTTCGATAATTGCACCACTCTTGATAACGCAAAATGAATATTGACAAATAAAATAAAAATAACCCCTAAAAGCCCAAGTGCACCGCCAACAGCTAATGTGGAAAATTTCTTTTGTAAGTCATTATAATTATTTGTTATGTCATTGAGCATGACATAATAAGGTGCTTGCTGTTCTTTCTCGCTAATGGAAAAAGCACGAATCTCGTAGTAACGATTAGCAAGCCGATAACCTAAGGCTTTATCGGTAAAAGCATCTAATGGATAAATTGAGCGTACTTGCTGCCATAATGACTTATTTTTTTCTGCATGCGTGACAGCGGCAAATTCCCTTTTATGCTGGTCGACAATGACACCTAAATCGCTATGGATGGCACTTTGGTAACTTAGTAAGGTATCCGATAAGGATAAGGAAACGCCAAGGACACCAATCACTTTAGAATCCCATAAAATTGGAGTTAGAACCTGCTGAAAACACCCTTGTTCACAAATAATCTGATGCACAGGACGCTCTTGTACCAAAACAGATTGCACGGCCTCACTCCTTGCCAGTAACTCCCGCCCCCATTGCCTAACAAATATGCCTTGTTGATTATAAAAAACGGCATTTTCCAAGCCCCAAATCACCTGCCAGTACTGCCAATATTGATCAAATAATGCAAGTAATACCTTATCTTTCCGTAGCGGCGCATGATTGACCAATAAAATGGACTCCACAAAACGCTCTAGATCTAAAAAAGAATCTTCCGTTAGGGCGCGTGCGATATTCATTTGGCTTTCCTGCGCAACCGTACGACTTCTTGCAAAATTATCAGCTGCTTGACGATAAGCAAAATAAAAATAGCCGCTATAAAGCAACATTAATATAAGCCCGAAACCAAACGCAAATTTCCATTTTAAGCTAATGAAATATTTAGGTTTAGGCATCGTTAAAATCTAAAGGCCAGTTGTAAAGCATACACATTCCAGTTAAGAGCCAAATCCATAATATTTGGGTTATCTAATAAACTAACGGCGGAAGCTCCATGCACTCGTTGGTATTCAGCACGGAGCATCCAGGCAGGCGTAATATCCCAACGCACTCCAACGACAATATCCTGAGTAAACATCAAGTGCGCAGGTAAGCCGGTATTCGCATGAAAGCTCTCACCTTTTTTATCATACTTATTTTGTACATATGAATCATATCGTAACATAATTTGCAGATTATCTAATACACGGTAACCCGCTTGCACATACCACATCTCACTGACCGGCGAATTATCTTGCATAAGCCCTCTCATACGGTTCCAATGTAGACTATATTCGCCAGTAAAACTAAACCTTTCACCATTATACTGTCCAGAAAACATCAGCGCATCAATCTCGCCCTCCAGCCCGGCATAAGGGTCAAAACCGCCGTGCTCAATATAGGTTAGCCTGACATCCGCATAACTAAATGCAAACATAAAATCCCTGTCCACTGTTTCGTAGCTCAAATGCGTAATAAAACTACTTTTTGATTCCAAATGTCCTGGAATATTTGGGTCAAGCACAATGGATTGCAATAACTCCGGATCATCTGCCTGTATAAAGCCATAGTTGAACTTAAATGAAAAGACACCGATAGCCGTATTATAATCAGCATAAAACTGCCCACCATCCATTGAAAGGAATAATGTCCGTGAACGGTCAAAGTATGTTAGAGGCAAAGAAATGGTCGGGTGCGTAAAGGCAACATCGCGTGTTTCATTATATAAGCCCCATGGGTTTTTAACCCGTCCACCTCGAACC
The DNA here is from genome assembly GCA_026989715.1 of Methylomonas sp. GTDB lineage: Bacteria > Pseudomonadota > Gammaproteobacteria > Methylococcales > Methylomonadaceae > Methyloprofundus. Next base: position 26,597 of record JALSIU010000048.1, on the reverse strand, counting down.
CCCATTCTGCCATCCCTAAAATTTAAGAAATTTAAATCAACAAAAGCAAAATCCAACGAAACTTCCCCCCAATCGCCGGTTCTTTGCCCTGCTCTTCGGTATAAACCTTGTACAGCAAAACTCAAATTATTTAATGCCTGGTAAGAAACATTAAGCCCTATCTCAGTGAGTCCTGCAGATACTGAATTCTTGCTATTACCGTAAATATTATTGCCCGTGGTTGAGAAGAGCCCTTGACTTAAAAAGCCATGAAATTGAATATCATCACGCCAAACTTTCTGCAAGCCTTGTTGCCATGAGGTTTCCGTCAAATTCAGTTCGGAATCTACTGCTTGCGCACACAACGAAAAAGTCAAGAAAAATAAGACATAAAAAAACTTATTGAGCATCAAAGAAGTGAATATTTTCATCTTCAACCCTCCTATCAATATAGCCAATTGAGTTTTTCGTTGTTTTAATTTTTTCCAGCATTTCCGCAATGGAGTGTACGGTAATAGGTGGCTGCCCTGTTCCCGTATACGTCATTCTATCCCACGTTCTACGTAATTGATGGGGAAACATATCTAATTTTTGTTTAACAAATGTTTTATGTATCTCATTATCATCAGGTAATACAAATACACGTATTTTTTCGCCATTAGGCCAATAACGTGTGCGCATACTAAATATTGAGCGCAAATTAGTATTACCTTGCAATTGCGTAGCACTACCGGCATGCGTAATCACCTCCACTGCAAATAATATCTGCATAGGTAATAGCAACAACATAATACATAGAAGCAAACGACTGCCACATCGCCTCCTCATTTGTATAATCCTATTAAAGTAATGGCTCATCATTTATGTTTTATTACTCACCTGGGTTCTCATTTTGTCATATCGTACAAGCTATTTCTTATAGTGTAGCGGTCATTTTCAATTTTATTAGGCTAAACTCTCGATTCATTATACAAATTTAGCTTAGCCATTGCATAATAGGCCTTAGAATAATATTAACAATAAATATCAGTGGCATAAAGCCTCATTTTCTTTACCTGGAAAACTTAAAACGCCGACTAAAATCTAAACGATACCTGCAAAGCGTAAATATTCCAATCTTTGGCAATATTCATGGCATCAGGGTTATCCAAAGCACTCACCATTGATGCACCGTGTATCCAATGATATTCCGTTCGTACCATCCATGCAGGTGTTATATCCCAGCGCAAACCCACAACCCAATCTTTAGTATAAGCCAAGTGCGATGGAAGCCCTGTAAGCTGCTGAAACAATTCTCCCTTTCTATCAGAAATATCTTGTACTGACGCATCATAACGTACGGTAAATTCTACGTTATCTAATAGGCGATAGCCAGCTTGTATATACCAATGCTCACTAATAGGGCGTGCATCAGCCCGGTTAGAAAAATTGCTAAACTCATTCCATTGATAACTATATTCACCCGTCAAATTAAAAGATTCACCATTATATTGTGCAGAAACAACAATAGGATAAATATGGGTTTGCATCCCTGCATAAGGGTCAAACGCACCGTATGCAACATAGCCCATATTAATATCAGCATAACTCAATGCGAAAATATATTTTCCACCATCTATATCATATCTTAGTTGTGTCATAAAGCTTTTTTCAGGGTCTAAATGGCCACCAACATTTGGATTAGCGGTAATTGACAACAAAAGTTCTTTATTATCATTCATAAAACCATAATTAAATTTAAAGGAAAAATCTCCAATAGCACTATTATAATCAGCATAAACTTGGCCGCCATCCATTGCCAACATCATAGAGCGCGAACGCTCAAAATATATCAACGGTAAAAAGATAGTTGGATGCGTAAAAGAGACATCTCGTGTTTCATTGTATAAACCCCATGAATTTTTAATGCGTCCGCCCCGTACTCCAATACGAATAGCGGATAAATCAATAAGCGTTAAATCAACAAAGCCAAAATCCAAGCTGACTTCACCAGCACTACCGGTACTTTCACCTGCACGCCGATATAGGCCTTGCAATGCAAAACTGAGGTTATTTAAGGCTTGGTAAGAGATATTCAGCCCCACTTCGGTTAGCCCCGCAGAAACGCTATTTTTACTGTTACCAAATACATTATTGCCTGAGCTATTAAATAACCCTTGACTGAGAAAACCATGTAACTGCACATCATCATGCCAAGCTTTTTGATAAGGTGTCCAATCAAACCCTTGTTGAGAGATATCAGCACTTGTGGCATCAGATTGCACGGCATCTAAAATATGCTCAGCAGCACCTGCGATATAAGAAAAAAGAGACAAACAGTATAATATAATTTTTAGCCTGCACAATTTCATTTATTGGCCTCATTTATCTCTATATAGCCAATCGCATTAGGCGTATTTTGAATTTTTTCCAACATTTCAGCATTAGAATTCACCGTTACCGGTGGCTGCCCCGTTCCCGTGTAAGTCATACGATCCCAAGTTCTGCGTAGCTGATGCGGAAACATATGCAATTTTTCCTTTACAAATTTTTTATGTAGTGCATTGTTATCAGGTAATACAAAAACTCGAATTTTGCTACCATCCGGCCAATAGCGTAAACGCATACTGAAAATTGCTCGCAAGTCTTTCACTTGCGTTAATGATACTGACGCATCAGTATGAGTGATAACCTCAACAGCTAATGAGCACGGTGTATAAATTAACAAAGCATGCACTATTATTAATCGGCATACTTTGTATATCTTTAGCACTCGCCCTTTTCCCATGAAATATTGACGCATAAAATAACAGTGCTATCGTCTTAATATGTCTTTATTTCACCCTCAGCTCTTAACTAATAAAGTGCCATTCCAGAGTCACAGGCACGCGCCCACGCATCTATGCCACCTGTTAAATTATAAATAAAATTAAAACCCTGCCGGTCAAGAAAATAAGCCACTTGTTGACTACGCATACCGTGATGACAAATCACAACGATTGCTTGATTTTTATCCAGATCGGAAAGACGTTCAGGAATTTCTTGCATGGGTATCAAGATGCTCCCTGCTAATGCCGCTATTTCATATTCAAAAGGCTCGCGCACATCTAATAAATAAAAAGCAGTCGAATTTTCTAACAATTGATGTTGTAAATAAATAGGAGAAATAGCTTGTATTGCCATGATGTCTACTCAATTTTTTATAAATTTTTAATAAAACGCTCTAAACGCTGTATTGCCTTGGCAATCTCTTGTAGGCTACTTGTATAAGCAAAACGCAGATAATGATGACTATTATTACTACCAAAATCTTTACCAGGTGTAACGGCAACACCTTCTACTTCTAATAACTGTTCAGCAAATTGAAAGCTATCATACGTAAATTGACTACAATCTGCATAAATATAAAACGCACCGGCAGGTTTGATGGGTATTTTAAACCCTAAACGCACTAAGTTTGTGTGCAAAAAATCACGTTTTTGCTTAAAATCGAGACGTCTATTTTCTAACTCTAGTAATGTCTCTGCATCAAAAGCGGCTAAGGCAGCATATTGTGAATGACTAGACGTAGAAATAAAAATATTTTGTGCTAACTTTTCGGTCGCCTCTATAAATTGTGGCGGCACGACTAACCAGCCAATACGCCAGCCAGTCATCCCAAAATATTTAGAAAAACTATTCATTACAAAAACCTGTTCACTCAATTGTAATGCACTTGCTATACCCGGCTCATAAACCAAGCCATGATAAATTTCGTCGGAAAATAAAATACCTTGCTGAGTATCAATAAACTGTATTATTTTTTCTAATTGCAACCGGCTAATAAGGCTACCTGTCGGATTAGACGGCGATGCAATCAATACCCCCCCTGTCTTTGCTTGCCAATGCCGGCGCACCAAATCAACAGATAATTGATACGCGGTATCCGCACCGACAGGCACATACTTTGCCGTACCGGAAAATAATTGAATAAAATTTTGATTACACGGGTAACTAGGATCAGCCAATAAAATATCAGTCCCTGGGTCTAAACTGACACCCAGTGCCAATAAAAAAGCACCCGATGCCCCCGGCGTAATAAAAATACGCTCCATCGGCACATTAACTTGATATTGGTCTTGATAAAACCTCGAAATTTTTTGCCTTAATGCAGGCAAACCAGCCGCTGGCGTATATTTAACCTGCCCTTTTTTTATATAAGCTAGTCCTGATTCAATAATCGGCTCAGGTGTGCCATAATCCGGCTCACCAATTTCCATGTGAATAATCTCTTTGCCTTCCGCTTCCAATTGCTTGGCACGGCGTAATAACTCCATGACATAAAAAGGAGTTATGGATGCCATTCGCTTTGCTACTTGCATAATTTTCCTGCTATCCCTTAAAAAGATTTGTTAAATTTTACTGATTTATCTTGCTTAATTGTCATTATCCTGATAAAAATGCGCAGTTTTTAATTAATCAGGAGCTAATGGATGACCAACAGCATATCAGCTGAAAGCACACCTTTTAATTTTACGCCTTATCAGGAAAAAGAAGGCGAAGAATTTATGAATGAGGCGCAAAAGGCGCATTTTAGAGCCATTTTAACCAATTGGAAAAATGAGCTCATGCGCGAAGTCGATCGCACCGTCGATCATATGCGTGATGATGCAGCGAATTACCCCGATCCAAATGACCGTGCCTCTCAAGAATCTGAGTTTAGTTTGGAATTAAGAACCCGTGATAGAGAAAGGAAGCTACTTAAAAAAATAAATGAGTCACTTGTACTGCTTGACTCTGATGACTATGGCTATTGTGATGCTTGTGGAATAGAAATTGGCGTACGCCGTTTAGAAGCACGTCCGACGGCTGATTTATGCATTGACTGCAAAACAGCAGAAGAAATTCGTGAAAAACAAATGAGCTAATTAGTACATCAACATTTCATCATGAAACATTAGGTTGTTTGCGATACAAATAAACTCAAATATTGGCCGCTACACCTAAAAAACGGCACTCTAACTTAGCTTACCTAAATTACAAACCGTGCAATCAATACCCTATTTATTAGAGCAAGACCACCAGCACGTATGGCACCCTTATAGTGCAGTACGTGCCGATACGCCTATTTACCCTGTCAAATCTGCTTCGGGGGCAAAAATAACCCTAATGGATGGCACTGTTCTGATAGATGGCATGTCATCTTGGTGGAGTGCCATACATGGCTATAATCATCCTGACTTAAATCAAGCCATTACACAACAATTGCAAAGCATGGCGCATATTATGTTTGGCGGTCTTACACATCAACCCGCCATAGAGTTAGCCACGCAATTAGTTGAAATGACTCCTGCGCCTTTGCAAACCGTTTTCTTTGCCGATTCCGGCTCTGTCTCTGTTGAAGTCGCCATCAAAATGGCCATTCAATATTGGCACGCAAAACAAAAACCTCAAAAACAAAAAATGCTGAGCATTCGTCATGGCTACCATGGCGATACTTTTGGTGCGATGTCCGTCAGTGACCCTGAAAATGGCATGCACAGCTTATTTAGCACGACATTAGCACAACAGCTATTTGCTGATGCGCCTAACTGCGGTTTTCAGCAACCCTGTACAGAGGCCGATATTGCCCCACTTAAGCAACAGTTGCAACAGCACCACCAAGACATTGCAGCGATTATTATAGAACCCATTGTTCAAGGTGCAGGCGGCATGCGTTTTTATGCCGCCGACTATCTGAAGCAAGTACGCGAATTATGTACGCAATTTGAAGTATTATTAATTTTAGATGAAATTGCAACAGGATTTGGTCGTACAGGCAAGTTATTTGCCTGCGAGCATGCCGACATAGCACCTGATATACTTTGCCTAGGCAAAGCTTTAACAGGAGGTTATATGACTTTAGCCGCCACGTTGACCACAAATGAAATAGCAGAGGGCATTAAACAAGGTGAACCTGGCTTATTTATGCATGGCCCTACATTTATGGCCAATCCACTCGCCTGTGCAACCGCTTTGGCTAGCTTAAAGTTATTACTCAACTCACCTTGGCAGGCAATGGTCAAAACGATAGAACACGCCCTGTTAACAGGATTAAGCCCCTGCAAGCAATATCCCCATGTGAAAGATGTCCGCGTCATAGGCGCAATAGGTGTGATTGAATTACAGCAAGCTATCAATATCAAAAAACTGCAACCTCAATTTGTGGCGGCGGGTGTTTGGGTGCGTCCTTTTAATAAATTAATTTACCTTATGCCTCCCTTTATTATCTCTACCGCTGAACTGCAACAACTCACTCAAGCAGTCATTCAGGTTGTAGCCAATATGGATTAAAATCTCTCTACGCGCCCTATTACGCACCTTCAGGACAAAATACTCCCTATCGCAAATAAAAGGCTAGCAATTTCTAACACATTAAGGCATGCTTTATCTGTTTTTGCGCCATAGTTTGCGCGAAATATAAATTGAATTTTTTATTTCCAGGAGAAAGTCATCATGAAAAAAGTTGTTTATTCTGTCGCTGTTGCGGCCTTATTATCGGGTTGTTTTGGTGGTTCTACCGCCGTTAAAGAGCCTGCGACCGCTGCGGTTTCCAATACCGGTGATGTAGTATCGAGTGCATTAAGTAATCGTTTAGTACAAGAATTAGGCATTACGCCGGCACAAGCTTCAGGCGGAGCAGGTTCTTTATTTCAAGTCGCTAAAGCCGGTATGCAAGCCAATGATTTCAACAAACTGGTTTCTGCCGTACCTGAGGTGAATAACTTAATGGGTGCCGCACCTAAAAGTAAAAGTGGTTGGTCACAAGTTGCATCAGGAACTTCTGCTTTAATCGGCGATAAAAGTAATACCTTAGGCCAGGCGGCCGCTTTAGCAGAAAGCTTTCAAAGCCTAGGTTTATCTTCTGATATGATAGGACAATTTACACCGATTATTTCTGATTACGTCAAAAAAGAAGCAGGCAACCAAATCTCTAAAGCCTTATTAGGTTCTTTATCCGGATTGTAATATAAATACTGCACGCGGCAACCGACTTAAGGAGAAGGATGGGGAGAGCATTTTTTGCTTCCCCATCATTGCACTACCTACTTTAAACAAAAAATCATCACCGCGTGCAGTTTCTTTGCTATTACCTTTTTAATTGATAGTAATATTGCGCCAATTGCTCAATTTCTACATCACTCAATTGCTCTGCAATCAAGCGCATGCGGCTATAAACATCATTATGACGCTCTCCTGATTTATACGCTTTAAAGGTATTGGCAAAATAGTCAGGCTGTTGGCCAGCTAAAGCAGGTATATCCTGCCGCTCTCCCATACCATCACTACCATGACAGGTAAAGCAAGGCGGAATGATTTTTTTACCATTGCCCTTTTCAACCAACACAACCGCTTTATCTAAGTTCTGTTTTTTACCTTTATATTCAGGTGCCGTCAACGAAGCAAACCACACGGCCAAATTAGCAGAGTCTTGCTCACTTAAGCCGGTAGCAATCGAATTCATTAAAGCATTATTACGTTTACCATCAGCATAGTCACGTAGCTGTTTATAAGTATAAGTCGCTAACTGCCCCGCGAGTGATGGAAAATTAGCCACTTGACTAATCCCTTTTTCACCATGACAACCGGCACAAGCACCTGCTAGCTGTTTCCCCTTCTCTAAATCAGCATTTTTAACAAAGCGCAATTGCTCAGGTGTCCAAGCAATATTTGAGGCGGGCTCTGCATTACCAAGTATCGGCAACAATAATAAACCCCATAAAGCAAATAATTGTTTCATATTTAAAATCCCCATGCGCTTGAGTCGTAAGTATCTAAAAAGAAGAATTGTAAAATAGGAATACCAAAACTAATCAGCATCAATACCCCAATGACTTTATTCCATATTTTTATATCATTCAGATATTCAGGCAAGGTACCCACAGCATGTATTGGTTCTGCATATTCAACTTCCCCTGTAAACACTGCACTCGTATTCGAAAACTGTGTTTTAAATAATTGATAAATAAACAAACAAGCTGAACCTAGCAAAACCAAGCCGCCAAAAATCATTAATAATTCATACGGCTCCCAAGAAAGCGTGAGTAAATTATTATACACAACGCTGGAAATACGACGTGGCTGACCCAATAAACCTAAAACATGCCAAGGGGTAGTCATAATGCTCATACCAAGAAACCATGTCCACAATTGTACTAATGCCAAATTATTTGAATATAATGGCTTTTGGGTCAAAATGGGCCATAAATAATAAGCAATGGCAAAATACATAATGACGGTCGTGCCTGCAAAAATCAGGTGAAAATGCCCAGGCACCCATGCGGTATTATGAATCATCGCATTCATCGCATAGCTGGCATTGATCAACCCTCCAAAACCACCAAAAATCAGCATTAATAACGATAAAATGACCGCCAGTACCATTGTATTAGTCCAAGGTAAACTACCGATCCAGCCAAATAAACCTTTGCCACCCCGTAAACGCCCTGCTATTTCCAACGAGGCAATCACGGTAAAGCCTGTCAAGAAAGTAGGCAAAGCGACCACAAAAGTCCCAATACCATGCAACATTTTCCAGCCGGCAGCTTGTTGTGGATCCATGTATAAATGGTGAAAACCGATAGGTAAACTAAAAACCACTAAAACGATAAAGGCCGCTCTTGCCGCTTCATCACTGAACAAAAATGCACCGGCTTGCTTAGGAACAAACACATAAAATGCAATATAGGCAGGAATCAACCAAAAATAAACAATCGGATGTAAGGTCCAGGCAAACAATGTACGCGCCAACCCAGGATCAATGGTATCTGTCCAGCCCAAAGACCATGGCACTATCAAAAATAAGGACTCTAAAGCCACCCCTGCACTAGTCCATAACCACAATAAAGCATTCATGGTCGTTGCAAACATAGCCAGCGGAACTGCCTCACCCGGATTATCTTTTTTCCATTGCAAAAACATGACAATCATAATGCCACACCAAACCCAAGACCCAACAATCAATAACGTCGCCCCTAAATAAAATAGGTAATGCGCCTGTGCGGGGGGATAAAATGTATACATCACTGAAGCCAAGCCCAATAAAAGAGGAATGGCAGCTAACACTGTGCCTAACAAGGCCAAGCCAAAGCCGCCCCAAGCAAGTGGCTTATTCCACACAGGCACTTTTAATGATGTTGTCGCCGTATAATAACCAAAACCCATAATAAAAAAAGTGGTCAAGACATAAGCCATTAAAACCCCATGGGTGCTGACAGATGCAAAATAAACTGTCGGTGAATCAAGTGCCGAAATAAAGCCGCTACGCTCTAATACTTGATATTCCCCCATAAAACAGGCCAATATAAAAGCAATAAAAGCAACATACATGTGGCTTAACGCCAATCTTCTTTCTGCTATATCAGTCATTATTTTGCCACTCCTTTAGAAGAGGTTTGCAATGCACGCCACTTATCTTTTTCAAGCACATCGATTTTACTCCACATATGGTCATGCCCTAGGCCGCAATACTCATTACATAAAACAGGATAATCTCCCGGTTTAGGAAAAGAGGATTCTACCTCTGCAACAAACCCCGGTATGATCATGGTACTCATGTTAGTCATTGGAATATGCACCCCATGCACAACATCAATACTCACCCAACGAAAAGTAATTTTAGTATCCGCCGGCACCGTTATTTTTTTAGGAAAAAAGGAATAACGCCCCGCCACCATGCGTACAATAATATTACCGTCATCATCGACCTCTACCCCTAAATTATCTTCAGCAAACTCCTCACTTAAATGTAGTGTTGCCGAATTGATTGTTTCTACATTACTCGGTGCATTAACACTATGAAACAATGCATCCAGCATAATAATGCCAACAAAAAGGGCACAAATACCTAACGATATTTGTGCCCACTTTTTTTCTAATGGATCAATATGCATTATGCCTCCTAATTCAACATGCCACGAGGTAAAAATACCCCGTAATAGAGAAACAGCCAGCCCACAACCATACTTGCCCCTACCATGATCATCAAAGCCCATGTGCCCACCGGCGCACTTTCCAATATTTTTTTGCGTTCTTCTTCACTCAGCTCAGTCATTACTCCTCCTAAAGGATCTTTATGATTTTATGCAGAAAATAGTATCTTTAGATAATTAGAAGTTACTAATATATCAACCTTATATAAAGTCTGTCAATAACAATTCAATCCTCGCCAGATTAAATTCGAAATGCCCCTGTAATTATTCTTATCCTAGTAGGCATGGTACTTTTAAGACTTATCTCTGACAGCCCAATACAATTTAGCATTCTTACCATCATCCTGTAACAATAGATATTATGTTTCCGCTCCTACACCTAAATTAGGAGCAATCAATATTTTGCCTCTTGCTATAAAATCCACAATCTTCTTTTCTCACAGTATAATGCAAGCCTTGAGCATATGATTAAACAATCCGTTTTCATTTTTCTCTTGCATTAATATTTTGGAATTTATAGGCTTTTCTCATGAAACAACGACATCAATTACCACTTAGCATTAGCTTTTGCATCATCAATGCCCTATCCATCAACGCTGTATTCGCGGCGGATTTAACCCGTAGTCAAGTCCAAGCACTACTACAACAAGCGACCGCCGACAAACCGGCTGATTTAAGGCGTAAAAACTTAACAGGGGTAGATTTATCTAAACTGGATTTTCGTAAAGCGGACTTGTGGGGGGCTGACTTGCGTGGTGCTAATTTAAGTCAAAGCAACCTCTCGGGGTTAGTGCTAGATTTAACCGTGATGACCGGCATTAATCTAGCAGGCGCAAACCTCTCTAACGTCAGTATTTTTGGTGTGAGTATGATGCGTTCTAATTTAAGCCATGTCAATTTCAGCAATAGCCGTGTGATTGCCAACTTAGATGGTTCCGATATGACGCATGCGAATTTATCTAATGTCAGATGGGGCGCGGATATGAAAAATCAGCCCATGGGCTTGATGCGCGTTAGCCTTAATAAAGTCAACCTAAGCCACGCTAATCTAAAAAATGCCGATTTAGGCCGTGCTACAATGCGCTTTGCTAATTTAACTGATGCTAACTTAGAAAATAGCATATTACTGTCGGCAGAATTGGCTGCGGCTAATTTTACTCATGCCAATGCAACAAATGCTGACTTTACAGCCGCCAAATTAGGTGAGGCTAATTTTACGGGAGCGATATTGACGGGCGCTAATTTTACGAAAGTACAAGGTTTAGATAGCACCCGAGGTTTAAAAAATAATACAACAAAAACGCAAGACTTATTTAACTGAGTCTCTGCTCATGTCTTATTTGTACCATATCCCACAGTACCGGTACGATAAACAGAGTGAGCAATGTAGCCGTGACTAACCCTGTCACAAATGTTGATGCCATAGAGCCCCATACCAATGAATAATCGGGAATTCCAATAGCCATAGGCAATAAACCAAGGGTAGTTGTCAAGGTTGTTATGATAATGGGGCGCAACCTCACCCGAATGCCTTCCTTAATCGCATCGTGCCGATTTAAACCGGCACGATAGCTTTTGTTCATAAAATCTACCAGCATTAGTGAGTCATTGACCACCACCCCCGCCACGCCGATTATCGCCATAAAACTATTAACGGTAAAGAGAGATTGTGTCAAAAATTTACCTAAAATAACCCCTGTTAAAGCAAAGATAATAGCCGATAGTATAATAATGGGTTGCAGATAAGATTGAAATTGTGCGGCCAAGATAAGATAGATAATTAAAATTGACAGTACAAATGCAAATGCAAGGGAGCGATAAGAACGCGCAGTCGATTCATTGTCGCCTGCAAAAATTAAGCTAGCCCCTGGGTAGTTAATACGGATACTTTCATAAAAACTTTGAATTTGATGTTGTATGGCTGCAACAGAGGTTGATGCACCTGCTTTTAAGTTGGCGGTAAAATTAATAGACCTTTGCGTACCATAACGGTTTAGTTCACCCGGCTCACTATAGGTTTGTAATGAGACTAAATCCCCCAAACGTATTGGCCCTGTGGAGTGCTCAATAAAGGGAATGGCGAGTGCGCTCTGCATTGTTTCTATAAACTTAGGATCAATAGCCAGTTTTAAATCAATCTCCTCATCATTTAAACGATATTTTCCAATATATTGACCATCTAATACACTACTTGCCAAACGAGTCAGTAGTGCATTATCAAGCTCATACTCACTAGAACGCTCATGCTGAATAGCCAATCGAATAATTCGCTTTAATTGTCCTTGGTCAGAATCAAAATTGACCAAATAAGGCGTAATATCAGGAGTATGAGTTAAAAACTCATGCACTTTATCTGCCAATCCATGAATAGATTGCTCATGACTCCCCACAATCCGTACACTTAAATCTTTACCTGTAACAGGGCCTTCCTTTTGTGCTTGCACATCAATGATAAAACCTTGATGTGCAAACGTCTGTTGCAATTTATCACGCATCTTATCAAGGTATCGCACCGGGTCGGAAAACTGGCGCAACTCTTTAGATGGTAGCGTTACGGTTACATTACCATAGTTATTACTGAAGACAGGAAGGTAGTTATCACCCATGTATAAGCCCGCAGAACTCGCGGCTGATTGCGCATAACCTTCCCCCTCTTGCAGAATAAAGCGTGAAATTTCTCTTACCTTCGCATTAACCTCTTCAATAGGCATTTCTGAAGGTCCTTTAATATTGACATGATAGACTGAATAATCATTAGGAAAAAATTGAATTCTCACTAATGGGGCTTTGCCGGAAATCGAAATACCTAAAATGGCAATGGAACCCAAGAATAATAAGAAAACTAAGCTTAAGCTGATTTTGCGGTATTTTAAAGTAAATGTTAGAACATTAGCGGTCAGCGTACGAATAAAAGCCAGTAAAAAATCATCTTCTTCTAGTTGAACCGATAACGCCCTATCATTGCGTGGGCCAAAATCATAAAAATGAATGGGTAAAATAATCAAACACTCTATCAGTGAGGCAGTGAGCGCGAAAGAAACGGCAACAGGAATTTGTGCAAAAAATTCTCCCGTAGGCCCACTCATCAATAACATAGGTAAAAAAGCTGCAATAGTGGTAAGTGTTGATGAAATAACAGGCAATGCAACTTCTGATGTTCCCACGACAACCGCCTGTTCAATATTGCGGCCTTCTTGAATATGCCGATAAATATTTTCAGTTACCACAATGGCATCATCAACAATAATCCCCGTGACCAACACAAATGAAAATAAGGTCATTTCATTAAGGCTTCCTCCTGTTATATACATAAATAACATCGTAATAATGAAGGAAAAAGGAATACCTATGGTAATAATCCCTGCATTTCTAAGCCCCATAAAATACCATATGATAGTTGATACCAAGATCATACCTACTAACATATTCAGTCCTAAAGTACTGATGCCATCTTGAATCTTAAGTGTTGAATCTTGCGTAAGTGCTACTTGCAAGTGTTCTTGCTCTAATAAAGGCTTTAATTTTTCTAACGATTGCAGTACGCTATCTTTAATATCTAGGGCTTTACCGGAATCCGTTTTAATGATTTTTATGGCAATCGCATTTTCACCATTGACCGATGAAATGACAACCGGATCGCGATAATCCAAATGAGCAGATGAAATTAAATTCTCTAATCGAATCAGTCCTAAATCACCACTTTTACGAATAATCGTTTTAATCACTTGGGTACGATTATGAAATTTCTCATCTACTTTTATTAAATAATTACCTGTAGGCGTACTGATGCTTCCGGCAGGAATGGATAAATTAGCGGCCTGTAAAGCTTGCACAACTTCATTATAACTCACCCCATTTTTACGTAATTTTTCGGGGTCTAAATTAATATGAAATTCTCGAACAAACTCGCCTGCAATTTGTATTTCTTTGACACCTGCAATTTTTTGCAATTTATTTTTGACTTCCTGCGCCATTAAGGCAAGTGTGCGGTTGCTATGGTTACCAATCAAATTGACAGTGAGGACAGGATAAAAGTCATTGACCGTAAAATTATTGATAACCGGCGGGTCGGTTTCAATAGGCAACTCATTAACAATATTCAGCGTTTTTAAACGCACCTCGTTATATAAAAACTCGTAGTCACTATCATCAATAAATTTCAATGAAATATGGGCGCGTTCAGGGTAGCTTGTCGCTTTCAACCATTCAATATTTTCAATGGTATCCAATGTTTTTTCTAGTTTTCGCGTGACCAGCGCTTCAACATCAACAGGTGATGCGCCAGGGTAGGCAATATCAATCACGACTTCCCCAAAATTAACATTAGGGTAACGCTCAGTCGGTAACTCTGATATTGCATAAAAACCGGCGACGAATAATAAAACAAAAACCAGATTAAAAAAAATCTTTTGTTTTAGGGAAAAACGTACGATTGCATCCATAATTTAACGGTTTTGTAATTGAAATTGATCGCCTATTTTTATATTTTGAGCTGAAATTTTGGCAATCTCATCATTTAAATAGCCTTGTAACATAACACGAATTCTTTTGCCGTTTTTGCGTGTTAACCAAACCTCTTCAAAGCGCTCATCTAGAGCCTTTTTAGGAATAAGATAAGTCTGCATCTGATCAGGAATATCCAAGCTCAGTTCCGCTCTTATGCCACTACGTTGCATAGGCACGTCTTGAATCAACAGATCGACTCGAATTTTATGTGAATGCTCATCAAAAGCAGGAGAAATGCGTTCAATCGTTGCAGGAACATCCTTTTTATAGTCAGGTAAATAAACGGTAAAGGGGTTTGATTTTTGTTGTAGTGCTTCTAGCTCAATAACTGTTAGAGTCAGTGGTATGAGCAATTGTTGATAATTGCTCAACTGTGCAACCGGAACGCCTATATCAACCCATTGCCCCTTTTCTATATGACGTTCGGTGACCACCCAACCTTTAGGTGCTTTAATACAGTGTCGTCTTTTAGTTTCTTCCAGTTTCTGTTTTTCAATTTTTGCGCTTTGAATGGCACGATACGCAATTTCTTTTTGTCGAATTAAATCATCAAGCAAACTAACGGCAGCACTACGGGTTTGCACTAATTTTTTATGGCGTTGCACTTGCTTGCTAAGATACCTTAAATCAACCCCATGTTGTGCAATACTGTTTTCAATCGCAGCAATATCAAGTTTAATAAAAGTATTGTCTAAACAAGCAAAAATACCATTTTTAGGAATTTTATCAGCAATGTCTGCATAAATATGCGTCACCTTTCCTGAAACCTCACTTGCAATAGGCATACTTCGCCGTGCACGCGTAAAACCTGATAAAGTGATTGTTTGAAATGCAGGCTGTATGCTAACGAATTCTCGTTTATCTGCATAACAAATATTGCTGAACCAACATAACAAAATGACAAAAAGTAGCTGCTGATGTGTAATTTTATGAGAGGTCATAATCGTCTGGCTTAGGCAATGGTGAGATTAACAGAAAACTTAGAGGTATTATGGTAGAACGATATTTATAGTCAACTTATATCCTTATAATATATCCTATATACTTTATTAGTGGTCAACTATGCATTTGTTACAAATTAGGCACTCAAAACCGATTGGCAATAAGAAAAATTAGATGCCATACAAACTTTCAATAATAAGCCTTATTGCATCTTACATGAGGAAATAAACTTAATGGCTGATTTTGCATTTTATAGTTATTTAATAGGCTTAATTACTTTCATTTTAGTCCTATTGCTCGCATTTGCTAGGCTTAATAAAAACACCTTAGTCCCTCACTTTGCTTTAGCGGTAGGCACTTCAGTTGCTTGGATGGCTTTAGTCGTTTTTACGGTCAGTCATGACACAGCCTATATCAGTGATACATTTTCTGTAGAAACATTACGTAATGCTACCTGGTTTTATTTCTTAACAATCTTAATATCACAGCAAATATTTTTTAACAAATATACACTATTAAAACAGTCCAAAATGACCGTTTTATTGTTTATCTGGATGGTTATTGTATTTGTTGCCGAATTATCTTCAACAGTACTCGATGTTATTACCCGCTTATTAGGCCAAGATTTACGGCTACTTGCTCATGTCAGTTTTGCCATCATTGGTTTAATGTTAGTTGAACAGTTATATCGCAGTGTTGATAAAGAACAACGCTGGGCGATTAAATATTTATGCTTGAGCTTGGCAGCCATTTTTACATTTGACTTCATTATTTATAGCAAGTCATTGTTATTTGGTAAAATTGACTTTATGTTATGGAACTCACGCGGTTTAATTGCCGCATTATGCGCCCCTTTGCTAGCCATTTCCTTTAGCAGGTTACAAGACAGCCAAGAACAGGTCACCGTATCCAGAACAATAGTCGTTCATACAACCGTACTTTTCGGCGCCGGTTTATATATGATATTAATGTCATTGGCTGGGTATTATATTAAAAATTTTGGCGGCAGTTGGGGCGCCATTGTCCAAACATTTTTTATTTTCTTAGCTGTACTGTTATTAATTATATTATTTGCCTCAGGTACCATTCGAGCTTATATAAAAGTTTATTTTAATAAGCATTTTTTTCAACACCAATATGACTACAGAGAAGAATGGATTAAACTGAGCCGTGAAATAGCAACTTTACATTCATTAGAAGAACTTTCCCAGTTTATCATAAAAACCCTTGCAAACTTTGTAGGAAGTTCGGGCGGCGGCTTATGGTCTACTAATGACCAAGGCATATTTTATTTAGCAGAGAACTGGTCATTAGGCTTTGATTCAAATATTACTTTTAATGGCAATGATAAATTTATTCACTTCTTAAGTGAAAAAAAATGGGTCATTGACTTTTGTGAGTTTAAAAATAATCCTGATATGTATGATAAGGTAGACCTATCCCCTTGGCTGACCTACAAAAATATTTGGCTCATTATCCCTTTATTACAACAAAATAAAACAGTAGCTTTTGTGGTCTTAACCAAACCATTAGTTATGCGGCAATTAAATTATGAAGACCATGACTTACTTAGAACCGTTGGCATGCAACTCGCGAATGCGTTAGCATTAAGCAAAGTAACAGACGACTTATCACGCGCGCGTCAATTTGAAGCATATAGCCGCTTTTCTGCTTTTCTGGTACATGATATAAAAAATTTAGTCGCGCAAGTTTCCATGATTGTGAAAAATGCAGAAACGCACCGCCGCAACCCTGAATTTATTGACGATGCAATTGATACTTTAGAAAATGTCGTCAATAAAATGGAGCGTTTATTAGCGCAACTAAAAAAAGGGGAAGTAAAAACAACAACCATATCAGCAGTCAATTTAGTCGATATAATATCTGATGTAGTATTACAACAAGCAGGACAGCTACCCAAAGTGAGTATTGATTGCAATTTAAATGAATGTTTAATCTATGCAGATAAAGCCCGTTTCATCGCCATACTGGGGCATTTGGTACAAAATGCACAAGATGCAACACCCGATGATGGCCACATTAGCATCGCTCTCAGTTGTATAGAGAACTTTGCATTAATTGACGTATCTGATACCGGCTACGGGATGGATCATACCTTCATAACAGAACGCTTATTTAAACCGTTTGATACCACAAAAGGTAATGCCGGCATGGGCATTGGCGTATACGAAGCGCGTGAATATATTATTGCTCAAGGTGGAGAAATTACCGTTACCAGCGAGCTAAATGTAGGCACAACATTTAATATCAAATATCCTTTAGTTAAGAGGGTAAGTAAATAAATATGGATAATAGACCCGTTTTACTCGTCATAGAAGATGACTTAGGTTTACAAAAGCAATTCAAATGGAGTTTTGCTGACTATCAAGTCGTCATTGCTGGCGATAGAGTCTCAGCAATAGAGGCAATACGCCGGCATATGCCCAGTGTTGTCACTTTAGACTTAGGTCTGCCACCCGACCCCACTAATGCTAGCGAAGGACTGGCGACATTAAAAGAAATCCTCCAAATATCCCCCCATAGCAAAGTGATTGTAGTCACGGGTAATGATGATCGCGAAAATGCCATCAAAGTTATTGCCATGGGAGCTTATGACTTTTACCAAAAGCCGCTTGATATTGATATTTTAAGCTTAATTATTAAACGTGCTTTTCAGTTAAATGATTTAGAGCAAGCACATAGCACACTACAGCAACAAAACCATGAGCCTTTATCAGGTATTATTGCCATTAGTGACGTGATGCAAAAGCTATCTCGCACCATTGAAAAGATTGCACCGAGCAATATTACCGTCTTATTACTAGGTGAAAGTGGCACTGGAAAAGAAGTTTTAGCACGCGCACTGCATGAGTTGAGTGATCGCGCGACCATGCCTTTTGTTGCTGTCAATTGTGCCGCCATTCCGGAAAACCTCTTAGAAAGCGAGTTATTTGGCTATGAAAAAGGGGCGTTTACAGGAGCTGTCAAACAAACTATTGGTAAAATTGAATTTGCCAATGGGGGAACTTTTTTCTTAGATGAAATTGGTGACCTACCTATTAACTTACAAGCAAAATTGCTACGTTTTATCCAAGAGCGCGTCATAGAGCGTATCGGCGGACGTGAGGAGATTCCCGTTGATGTACGCATTATTTGTGCAACACATAAAAACTTACGCACATTGATAGATGAAAAAAGTTTCAGAGAAGACTTATATTACCGCTTAAGCGAAATGCAAGTAGACATTCCCCCTTTAAGAGAGCGCGAAGGAGATGCCATTGTCATCGCTAAAGCATTGCTCGACCGCTATGTAGCACACGAAAGAAAAACAATCAGAGGTTTTACTAGCGAAGCAAAAAAAGCCATTGAAGTGTATACATGGCCAGGAAATATTCGTCAGCTAGAAAATAAAATTAAACGCGCCGTGGTGATGACGGACAAGATTTACATTGATGTAGACGATCTATCACTACAATCCTCTACAGAAACAGAAGACAGTATTCCATTAAATCTAAAGCAAGTGCGCGAACAAGCCGAAACCACTGCTATTAAACGTGCATTAGCCCATTCAGATTATAATGTGTCCAATACGGCAAAATTATTAGGGGTTACTCGGCCAACGCTGTACACATTACTGCATAAGTATGGTATTGAAATACATCATGCATCTTAATCTAAAGGTTAAACTTTTTTAGTTTTTCGACTAGGGTTGTACGGCGCATATTTAAACGCTTAGCAGCATGCGCAACCACACCATGACAGTCATTTAAAGCTTGTTGAATCAAACTTATTTCAACTTCATTAAGATACTCTTTTAAATCCATGCCTTCTGCCGGTAATTGTGCTCTAAATACTGTTTGTACCACTTCTTGTTCAATTTTATCTTCAATTTCCTGTGCTAATTCCAGAAAATGCTCGGCAGGCTCTTCCACAACGATTTGCTCCGACACACTAAATTGACGAAATTTTGATGGCAAATCCGCCACATCCACAATACCATTAGGGTGCATAATGGTGAGACGCTCAACCAAATTAGCCAATTCACGGACATTGCCCGGCCATGCATATTGCATCAGCACATTAATTGCATCAGGTGTCAATGTAATTGAATCACGCTTAGCATTCACTAAACGCGCCAATAAATCTTTTATTAATAAAGGAATATCCTCTATGCGCTCTCTTAACGCAGGAATTTCGATTGGAAAAACATTCAGCCGATAATACAAATCTTCGCGAAATAAATTGTCTGCAATAGCCTGTTCTATATTACGATGTGTAGCAGAAATAACCCTCACATTACAATGAATGGTTTTATTGCTACCGACTCTCTCAAAACTACGCTCTTGTAACACCCTTAACAATTTAACCTGCATCGGCATCGGCATATCCCCTATCTCATCTAAAAATAAGGTTCCTTCTTCCGCCATCTCAAATCGGCCTTGGCGGGTTGCTAATGCACCGGTAAAAGCCCCCTTTTCATGACCAAATAACTCACTTTCCAATAATTCGGCAGGAATTGCACCACAATTAACCGGTACAAATGGCTTATTGCGACGTGCAGAAGCGGCATGTAACGCCCTAGCAACTACTTCTTTCCCCGTTCCCGATTCACCTAATATCAAAACGGTTGCATCTGAATTGGCAACTTGCTCAATTAATGTACGCACTTGCATGATTGCTTGGCTTTTCCCCGCCAAGCCTTTATTACCCATACTTGCTGAAGGAGAGCTTTGCCGATTAGGGGCAGGCAAAGCCTGTAACACCTCCATCAATACCGAATAAGTCACCGGCCACTCTTGAATGGAAGCCACCATTGCTTGCATAACACTTGGAACTTGCAGCAAGCCACCTTTGTCAATTAATAGAATAACGGGAATTGCTGTTGTTTGATGCAGTATTTCCTTAATAATACTCACTTGGCGCTCTGTTCCCAAACCCACGAATATTGCAACAACACCTTCTAATTGCGTTAAACTTGATGATAAATTCTCAGTATCGAAAAATACAACTTGATACTCAAGAAACTGAATAACCGCAGTAAATTGTTCTCGCCTACTTTGATTATCATCAATTAAAATAATACGCGCATCAGCCATACAAAAAACCCATTTATTATTGAAAGTAACCTGCTACTAAAATTTTGCCCAAATCAGCTAAAAATCAAAGTATTCATTGCAACAGCACATCTTCATAGGCAAGTTAAGCATTCTTTATAATGCATGTCAAAAAAATGTCGCTATATCATATTCTTCCAATAAATAGTTAATGTGAATTAGCTAACAATTATAAAATAAATAAGCCTATTTCTATGGACGAAACTTGACAATTATTGTACATCGTAGAAACTATAGTCAACTTAACTCATTTTTGTGTCTATTTTGAACGATATTCCTATCAGTGTGCTCTTTGGCATACTTGCTCTATTACTCTGTTTATCTGCTTTTTTTTCAGGCTCTGAAACGGCATTAATGACATTAAATCGTTACCGTTTACAACACCTTGTAAAACAAGGACATAAAAGCGCAAAAAAAGCACAAAAACTATTAAAGCGTCCCGACCGGCTCTTAGGTCTCATATTACTCGGCAATAACTTTGTCAATATTTTGGCATCTTCCTTAGCAACTATCATTGGCATGCGCCTAATGGGCGACGAAGGTATTGCCATTGCTGCTGGCGTACTAACACTTGTCGTCCTTATTTTCTCCGAAGTCGCCCCTAAAACATTGGCCGCGCTCAAACCTGAAGTGATGGCTTTTCCGGCGGCTTGGGTCTATAGTCCTTTATTAAAATTATTCTACCCCATTGTCTGGTTTGTTAATCTGATTGCCAATGGCCTGTTGCGTATTTTGGTGTTAAAGCGTCTGAAAACAAAGTCCCCTCATTGAATAAAGATGAGCTGAAAAGCATTGTTGCAGAAACCGACTCACTTATGCCTGAAAAATATAAAAATATTCTTTTAGGCATTATTGACTTAGAAACGGCAACGGTTGAAGATATTATGACCCCTAGAAATGAAATTGTAGGGATTAATATTGAAGATCCAATTGAAGACATTGTTCTACAATTAAAGAAAAGTAAATATACTCGCCTTCCCGTTTACAAAGAAAGCATAGACCGTGTTATCGGCTTCTTGCATTTAAGAACGGTTCTAATACAGATTTTCGATAATGAAGATTTTTGTAAACAAGATATAACCAATAACCTCATCCCGCCCTTCTTCATCCCTGAAACAACCCCCTTACATAAACAAATCCAAGACTTTAAATTTGAGCATATCCGTATCGGTCTGGTCGTTGATGAATATGGCGATGTACAAGGTTTAGTCAGTATGGATGATTTGCTACAAGGTATTGTCGGTGAAATCATGATTGAAGAAGCAGATGTCAAAAAGCGTGATGACGGTAGCTATCTCGTTGATGGCAGTGTAACTGTCAGAGAGCTCAACCGCATTACCCACTGGGACTTACCTACAGAAGGCCCTAAAACAATCAATGGTTTAATTATTGATTTTCTTGAAAACATCCCACAACCGGGAACCAGTCTTATATTACATGGTCACCAATTAGAAATACTTAACCGCAATAAACACGCTGTTACTATGGTGAAAATTATGCCTTTAAAATAAACCCAGCCTAGCCTTAAAGCCATATTTTAGTTTTTTAGCAACATCCCCAAAATACGACTATACTATAATAAAACTCCGTATCAACATCATCAAAATAGAATGGCTAAATTCACCGTTTTTTTTAAAGATAAACCCATACATTCCGCAATATTTGAATCAGGTATCGTGCATATTGGGCGTGATGAAACCAATGATGTAGCGGTTGATAGTTTGGCGATTGCTCCGGCTCATGCGGCAGTTATTATTACTCAGGCTAATAGCATCATTAAGCAACTCAACGCCGAGTTTCCATTAATCATCAATGGAGAACAGCTTAAAGAGTGCGTCCTAAAGAATGGCGATACCATTACCATTGGCAAGCATCGAATTGTGTACAGCAGTACAGAAACAGTTGTAGAACCTGTCGTTCCAATCACACAACAGCCCTCTGATGAAAATACATTTCATGATAATTTATTAAACGCTCGTAATGATGCTGTTGAAGGTAATTTACAAGTCATAGGTGGCAAACATATAGGGCGGCTCATTCCGCTTAAAAAAAATATGACACGTTTAGGTCGTAATGGGGCAGGCATCATCATCATAACCCGCCGTAAAGAAGGATTTTATGTTTCAACCTTAGAACCTGATGACAGCATAAAAATTAACAATGAAGCTTTAGGTAACCAAACCATTTTACTTAAAGATAATGATGTTATTTTTATAGATAGCCTACCTATGCAATTTTTTACAGAACAAAATACCTAAATGACTCCTGAAAACGATCAACGTCAATTTCATCGCATATTTTTTAATGCCAAAGCTGAGCTTTCTTGTCAAAATAAGCAATGGGCTTGCCAACTATTAGATATTTCTTTACGCGGTTGCCTGCTTCGTTTTCAAAGCCCCTGGGAGCAAAAAAATATAGAGGCACTCTATGCATTAACACTACAGCTATCGGAAACAACAGCCATCACCATGAATCTTTCAGTGAGCCATGTCATCGGCAATGAAGTCGGCTTCAAATGTGAGCATATTGATTTAGATAGCATCTCGGCACTGCGACGCATGGTAGAGCTCAATTTAGGCGATAGCACCCTATTAGAACGTGATTTAATCGCTCTTTGCCATTAAATTGCAAAAATACCACCTGTAAGCCCCCTTCTTTATGGCCAAAAAAAACACTGCATTTGTCTGCACCGAATGCGGTTCCGATTCTGCTCGCTGGGCGGGTCAATGCAGTGCCTGTAAAGCCTGGAACACTATCAAAGAAGTTCATTTAGGTAAAGCAAGTAACACGCAACACTTAGGCTATAGCGGTACCCAAAGTGGTATTCAATTATTATCCGAAGTCAGTATCGAACAAACCGAGCGTTTAGCAACCGGTATAACAGAATTTGATCGCGTATTGGGTGGCGGGATTGTTGGTGGGAGCGTCGTACTCATTGGTGGTACACCTGGCGCTGGAAAAAGCACCTTACTATTACAAGTGATTGCCAATATTGCCAAACAAAATATCAGTGTACTCTATGTATCAGGCGAAGAATCGTTACAACAAATTGCAGAGCGAGCCATTCGCCTAAAACTGCCACTTGATAAAATCAAAATGCTAACGGAAACCTCCGTACAAAGCATTTGCACGGTACTCGATGAGCTTAAGCCCAATATTTTGGTCATTGACTCCATTCAAGTCATGCACTCACAAACATCAGAATCAACGCCGGGTTCTGTTTCACAAGTAAAAGAGTCTGCAGGCTACTTAACCCAATACGCCAAAAAAAATAATGTCGCCGTCTTTATGGTAGGACACGTCACTAAAGACCAGTCTTTAGCCGGCCCTATGACCTTAAGCCATATAGTTGATACGCAACTTATTTTAGCCTCAACGGATGATGCCAGATTCAGAGTACTCAGAGCGGATAAGAACCGCTTTGGCAGCGTCGGTGAATTAGGTTTTTTTGCCATGGATAGCACGGGATTAAAAGAGGTTAAAAACCCATCGGCCATGTTTCTCAATCGTACTGAAAAACCTTCCTCCGGCAGTGTAGTCACCGTATTATGGGAAGGCACTCGCCCCTTATTGGTCGAGATTCAAGCACTGGTCACCGAGTGTCAATATGGCAATCCACGTAGATTAGCCGTTGGCTTCGACCAAAACAGATTAGCCATGCTACTAGCCATTTTAACGCGCCACGGGGGTATTTTTACGGCGAGCGATGAAATTTATGCCAATGTCGTAGGCGGTATCAAAGTCACCGAAACCAGCTCTGATCTAGCCATTCTTATTAGTATAGTCTCCAGCTTAAAAGACTTAATCGTTCCACATGATTGTTTTTTCTTTGGTGAGCTGGGTTTAAATGGAGAAATCAGACCCGTTGCTAATGGCTATGCCCGTTTAAATGATGCCGCCAAACATGGTTTTAAACGCGCCATCATCCCTAAAACCAATGCCCCAAAAAAAACCATGCAAGGTTTGCAAGTCTACCCGGTAAGCAGCTTAACAGAAGCACTCACAGCACTTGAGGAAATACGCTAAAAACATGATACTTAGCATCTCTTAGCGGTTATAATACTTATTTTCAAAATATAATAATAAGTATGCAATTGCATACAAGCAAAGGGTAAACCATGCTAGAAATAGAATACTCATTCCGCGAAAAAGATTTGATTCATTACAATGAATTGCAAATCGATACCTCCGCAGATTTACAAAAAAAATTAAAAAGAAATCGGCTTTTCTTTCCGGGCACTTTGGCTATTTTTGGCCTGTTTCTTTGGTCATACTATAGCGATTACCGTACCGCTCTGTATATCGTCACCATTTCTATTTGCTGGGCAATTGTCATTCCACAGATTATCATTTTAAGCTTTCGCAAAGGCGTTTTAAATAGCTACACACAAAAAGAAAAAGAAGCGATGTTCGGCCAATATAGATTGCGCATTGACCCTAAAGCCTTGGCTGAAAAATCGCCTAGCGGTAAACATAAAATGCCATGGAAAACTATTTTGCGTATCGAACATGTTCGTGATTATATCCATATTGTATTAGACAATGGTGCGGCACTTGTTATCCCATTAGAAACCGTTACAGATGGTGATATTCAAGAATTCGCTCGACAAGTTAAAAAAATGATTGATTTATATGGCTAGCAAAGCGGTATAGTCACGTAACCCTAGAGACCACAACCCAGCACGGAACAAACCTTGTTGGGTTGGTTTCAATTCCCCTTTAACTTCTTAGCTTAAGCTTACAAAAACCCCTCACGTTTTTGTATATAACGCCGGCAAGCATCAACACAATCAGGCTTGCTGACAAAAGGGCCGCTAATCATTTCAATTGTAAAAAACCACCATCCCTGTTCATTAATAAAATAACGGTCTTGAGGCTTAAAGACCGGATTATTATGTTGCTTTTTCTTTACCATACTCTTTTTTTCATATGCTGAATTTTAAAAATATCGCCTTACGCCGTGGCACTCGTGTTTTATTTGCCAATAGCTCCTTTACTTTGCACAAAGGGCAAAAAGCCGGCATAACAGGTGCAAATGGTGTGGGTAAATCAAGTTTCTTTGCATTAGTGCTAAACGAATTGCATCCTGATGAGGGTGATTTTAGCATGCCACCCAATTTAGCGGTTGCCCATGTTGCACAAGAAACCCCTAGCACAAACCAAGCAGCCATTGACTATATTATGGATGGCGACCAAGAGTTAAGACAAATCCAACAAGCCATTATTAAAGCTGAGCAAGTAGATGACGGTATCAAACAAGCGGAATTATTTTCCAAAATGGAAAATATTGATGGTTATACCGCCAATTCCAGAGCCTCACGTCTAATGAACGGTTTAGGTTTTCAAACCGATCAAGAGCAGCTTAGCGTCAGCTCTTTTTCAGGAGGCTGGCGCATGCGTTTAAACCTGGCACAAGCCTTAATGTGCCGCTCCGATGTGTTGCTGCTCGATGAGCCTACCAATCATTTAGACCTCGATGCCGTTATTTGGTTACAAGATTGGCTCTGCAAATATCCCGGCACTTTATTATTGATTTCTCATGATCGTGAATTCTTAGATACCATTACCGATCATATCGTCCACATTGAAAATCAAGTAGCCGAAATCTATACCGGCAACTATTCTGCCTTTGAAAAAATGCGCGCAGAAAAATTAGCACAGCAACAAAGCTCTTATGAAAAACAACAGCGCGAAATAGCCCATATCCAGAGCTATATCAATCGCTTTCGAGCACAAGCAACTAAAGCCAAACAAGCGCAAAGCCGTATCAAATCCTTAGAACGCATGGAGCTGATTGCACAAGCACATGTGGACTCCCCCTTTCATTTCAGCTTTAGCAAACCGGATAAATTACCCAACCCCATGCTTAAGCTAGAACAAGCCGAAATAGGTTATGCGGATAAAATCATTCTGCATAATGTCAACTTATCCATCGCCCCTGGTGATCGTATCGGCCTGTTAGGGCCTAACGGTGCCGGTAAATCCACCTTAATTAAAGTACTCGCAGGTGAACTAAAAGCACAAGCAGGTACAACCCAATTTGCCGATACATTAAAACTGGGCTATTTTGCACAACATCAACTAGAACAATTACACTTAGATGAAAGTCCTTTATGCCATATTCAAA
>JALSIU010000047.1 GCA_026989715.1 Methylomonas sp. | reverse complement strand
TTTGTAACATGCGGATATATTGAAAAACAATATCAATCACATCATTAACATGTGAAAGCCCGTTTTCAGTCAGGTTAATGCCTAAATATAGGCTGGATTCTTGTGCATTATTGCTAAAACCGGTTGCAGCACTGAGTTCATCTGCCCAGCCTTTGGCTTTTAATAAGGCCAAAATGCTACCTTCTCCTTCATGACCTAATAATGATTGAAAATAAGCAGCAGGTTTTGCCAAATAAAGTGATTGGGTTTCGGGTAGGGTGAATAATAAGCTTAATTCACGTTTTTCTTGCAGTGATTTAATGTCAATACGATGCGCTTGTTGCGCCGGTGTCAATAGCGGCGCGTCAAAGCGTTTTTTGTGTGCCTGTTTATTAGGAATATCGGAAAATTTCTCCGTCACCCACTTTTTTAATACAGGTAAAGGTTCATTAGCCAGCACTACCAAGCTCATGAGATTGGCCGAGTAGTGTTGCCGGTAAAAATCGAGTAAATCATCACGCACCGGCCGGTTTTTATAATCTGCTAGTGTGGCAAGGTTGCCGACACTGAACTTGGCATAAGGACTGGCAGGGTTGAAGGCTTGTTGCATGGCCGCATGAAAACGGCGCGTTTCAGTTTTGATTTTACCTAGGTATTCTGAATTGACCGCATTTTTTTCCCGCTCGACAAATTCGGGGTTAAATAAGGGCGCGGTAAAAAACTGGCTAAACCGATCCAACATTGGTTCTAAGGATGCATTTTCAATATCAAAAAAGTAATTGGTATGCTCTTTGGCGGTAAATGCATTACGTGAGCCACCGTGCTGTGCGCTAAAAGTTTGATATTCGTCTGGGTCAGGGTATTTTTCCGTGCCTAAAAACAGCATATGTTCTAAAAAATGCGCTAAACCGGCGCGGTCGTCCGGATCGCTGGCGCTGCCGATAAATACATCCAGAGAAGCCGCTGCTTTTTGGGCATCTGGGTCGGAAATAATCAGTACTTTTAATTGGTTATCGAGCGTAAAGGCTTGATATTGACGGTCATCGTTTTGGCTTTGAATAATATCAGTTTGTTGTGGCATATTAGGAGAAAGGGAAGTACACGCACTCATCAATAATACGGGTACGAGAGTAAAGAGTTTTAATGATAATTGCATGATTATATTAATTTTATTTTGCTAAATCCGCCATGCGGGGTACGTAAGTTGGTGACTTGTCCTTGGTAAATTCTAGCGCAAACGGCCAGTATTGTGTCTTGATAAACAAATAATCGAAAATCTGTTTTAAATTTTTTATCATCGGCTGTCGTTATTGTTGAAGGTTTAATAAAGGCTTGTACTAAGGTGTTGTCAATATTAAAGCTATTGAATTTACTTTTAGTGAGCTTATTGCCGATA
Source organism: Methylomonas sp. (assembly GCA_026989715.1). Taxonomy (GTDB): domain Bacteria; phylum Pseudomonadota; class Gammaproteobacteria; order Methylococcales; family Methylomonadaceae; genus Methyloprofundus. Next base: position 4,350 of record JALSIU010000047.1, on the reverse strand, counting down.
TAAACGCCTCGGCTGGCATAGCCTGTTGTTGGTTTAAAAACCCATTGTTTACGCTCAGACCATAATTGCGCTTGCTGAAAGGCGGATAAATTTAAGGTATTAGGGATGACGCGTTGTAATGCCTGTGCTTCTTTGGGAGGCAATACATCTTGTATTATATTGGATTGTGTCCAGTTGACCATACGCTGTTTATCGGCTAATAAGCCATAAGTGCGCGGGTTAGGCGTTAAGCAAACAGATTTTTGCCGCCAAGCTGTTGCAATAGCTTGCATTTCTGGGCTATGCAAATAAAAATCACAATGTCGATTATAAATTAAGTCAATGCGTTGTTTTTGATAATACAATGCTTGGTCTTGCAACTGAATGGCACTTGGGTCAACAATAATGGTTTGAATGCCGGCTTGTGCAAATAATTGGACAAAAATTTGCATTTCCGGGTAAAGAAATTGCGTCTTGGGATTGCTGTCAACAATCGCAATTAATTTGGGTATTGCTTGACTATCTTGGTGATAGAGCCGGAACTCCTGTAAAAAAGTAGCCAGTAGTTTATCAGCCAGTTTTTGTGGGAACTGACGCATGCTTTGTGCGTAGCATTGACACGCAAACCATAAACCGCCGGCATTGGTATTGACCTCGATTAATTTGACTTGTTGCGTTGCGCTAATATGAAAGTCATAGCCCATTAACACCGAAAAATGGCGGCTGGGAATCTGGGCAGTCTCAGGAAGTTCTGTTAATAAGGAGGCTTGGTAATCGGGGTTAACACTTAGAGCATGTAAGCTTCTTACGGCGCGAATCATTTGTTTTAAGGTGCGTCGCGCTAAGTACACCGTATAGGGGCTAATGCCATTTTGTTTATTTTCCATAATTGCACATATTTTACAGGTTTAATGGGCAATAAAAAGTATTTAACAGTTTATTATTACTTGCTTGTCCATAAAATTGAGCTGAGTAGGATAGGCAAGTATTAGCTTACTGCTTTTAAAGGGGTAAGGCGCAGGGGAGCCTAAGAGGGAGGTGTGTATTTAGGTTATGTTGCTGCCTCGTCATGTCTTATGACATTCTGATATTTGTAAAATATTATAAAAGGCTCTACATTTTTGTTAAATTGCTTGACTACTACACAATTCATTCTTGCCTTGTTCCAGTGGAAATGCTCGTTTAATATAGCCGTTAGTTTGCTGAGTTTTTATTGCCTGTTATTTATGCTTGTAAAATAGGGTATTCGAAAGTATTTCAATTGGTGATGCAGTACTTTTAAATTTTTGTTATGTACAGAAATAAATTTTGAACCTAAGGGGATTTTATGCAGAGAAAAGCGATACGACAAGTTGTTTTAGATACGGAAACCACAGGGCTAAATCCGAAAGAAGGGCATCGTATTATTGAAATCGGGTGTGTGGAACTGGTTAATCGCCGCTTAACGGATCGTCAATTTCATATGTATATTAACCCCGAGCGACCCGTTGATGAAGGTGCGGTTGAAGTGCATGGCATTAGCAATGAATTTTTGCAAGATAAGCCCTTATTTAGTGAAATTGCACAAGATTTTATTGATTTTATTCAAGGAGCGGAACTGGTGATTCATAACGCGCCTTTTGATGTGGGGTTTATGGATCATGAGTTTGCGTTACTCAAACCTGCGGGTAAACGTACAACGGATATCTGTACCGTTTTTGATAGCTTGGTGTATGCGCGTAAAAAACACCCTGGGCAACGCAATAGCTTAGATGCCTTATGTAAGCGTTATGGCATAGATAATAGTCACCGTGATTTACACGGTGCATTGTTGGATGCCGAAATTTTATCTGAAGTCTATTTGTTAATGACCGGCGAACAGCTGTCATTACTGGAAGATGAGGATATGAGTGTTGAGGTGGTTTCGGTAGGGGAGGCAAAAATAAGCAGTGATAGAGCGGCATTAAAAATTATTCAATGCTCTGATAGCGAGTTGGAAGCGCATGAAAAAACCTTGGCCATGCTGGAAAAATCGAGTGGTGCTTGTTTGTGGAGACAATAAATTTACAATTATGGGAGAAGCATTTTCCTAGTATGGTGCAAGTGGCTGAAGCTGGGTTGAATAGTTTGATGGCTTCAGCAAAATTGGTCGAATTACCCACAGGGCAGCAAATTTTTTACCCTGGGGCGGTTTGTGAGCAATATTTATTAGTGCTGGAAGGCAGTGTTAAAGCGCAAATTATTTCTGAAAGCGGTCGTGAAATGCTACTTTATCGTGTGCAATCGGGGCAATCTTGCGTGTTAACGACTTCTTGTTTACTGAGTGGTGACCATTACCCTGCTGAGGGCGTAACAGAAAGTAAGGTGTTGGCATTTTCCGTATCGGCGCATGCTTTTTATCGTTGCATGGAGCAATCGGCTTTTTTTCGCGAATTTGTTTTTAAGAATTTTTCGGCGCGATTATCAGGAGTGATTGCCTTATTGGAGGATGTTACTTTTACGGCGATTGATACACGCTTAGCGAAAGCATTGTTGGCAGAAGAGCGCGCTGTGATTACGCTGACCCATCAAGAGCTGGCCACTCAATTAGGCTCAGCTCGTGAAGTGGTTTCGCGGCATTTGAAACGTTTTGAGGTTTATGGGTGGGTTGCTTTACAAAGAGGCAACATCACCTTATTAAATATTGACGGTTTGCATCAATTGGCGACAAAATATTAATGTGTTGAGTTAGCTTTTGTTTGTATTGCATCAGCTCGTTGTTCTTTGACAACGTATTTAACAATCACGAAGCCGACCAGGCCGCCTACTAAACAGGCCATCATCAGTGGCATAGCAAAAGGCATATCGTGATGGTCACGCATATTCATTTGAAACATAGTGGAAAAAATATTGAGGAAAAAATCAATCATAAATCACCTTATGGGTAGGGAAATGCGCAGAGCGCGGTATCAAGCTGTTATATCAATAACGGCTTGGACTCTATATTAGAGTATGGTGATTTTATTATCAGTGACAATGTCACATAAAGTTGAGTTTTTTACTAGGTTATTAATATTAACAAATATTATTGAGGATTATTATGGCTGCAACCCCATCTAATATGATGCCTTTAGGCACAATCGCACCTGATTTTAATTTGCCGGATACGCTATCGGGGGAACATAAAACACTGGCTGATTTGCAAGGAGAGCAGGGTACACTGATTATGTTTATTTGTAATCATTGCCCTTATGTAATTCATATTAAAGAACAGCTGATTGCAATTGCAACAGAATATGCGGCAAAGGGAATTAGTACTATTGCCATTAGCGCGAATGATATTGTTAATTACCCACAAGACGCGCCGGATAAGATGCGGGCATTGATGCAAGAGTGGGGTAATCCTTTTGCTGCGTATTTATATGATGAGAGCCAAGAAACTGCTAAAGCCTATTTAGCAGCTTGTACGCCTGATTTTTATGTGTTTGATAAGCATAGCACTTGTGTTTATCGGGGGAGGTTAGACGGGGCAACGCCTAAAAATGATATACCTGTCACCGGTAATGAATTACGTCAGGCTTTAGATGCCTTGCTGGCAGGTCAGCCGATTACGCAGGAGCAAGTGCCGAGCATTGGTTGCAATATCAAATGGAAAAGTTGATGTTGCACTGCAAAGGGCTTGATGGGAGGGCAATAACTCCACTCATTTTCGCCGAGCATCTCAATTAGATAGGCCATGCATGACACACTCAGCATCCAAATGTGAGTAATGTTAAGCTGTGTTCCATATTTAAATCATGCTCTTGTAGCCAAACTTTTTGTTGGTTTTGCAATAGTTTCCAGAGGCATTGAATAACAGGTTCGGTGTTATTATTTAATGGAATGCGGCAACTAGGCAGTTGTTTGGCATAGAGTTCGGCATTGCCTTTATTGGCTAAGGCGGCACTGAGTTCGGTAGGGTCTATGCACATTAAGCCGATTATATTTGGTAAAGCAGCGGCCAATAGCAAGCTTTTTAAGTCAATGTCGAACAGGGCAATCACAGGTAGCGCAAATTGGTCGAGTAAGGTGCGTACGCTACGTTCACTATAATAATTATCACCGCGATAAACCACTAATGGCTGCTGGTAGGCGGGCGGCAGCTTGAGGTTGATTTGCTGTAGTTGGTCAAAGCACCGGTAGTTTTCGACCATTAAGATGCAGTTATGTGCAATCGCGGTTAAATCTTCCAGGCTGATGTCGATATGGCCACTGGGCGGTAAGTTATAGTGTTGTTGGTTGATGTCTAAAGGTTGCCCCGCGAGTGTTTTCAGTGCCAGCCGTTGCTGTTTGACCGCTTTACCCGCCCATTTTTCGTGCTGGCTTTGGCTAATGGCTTGTTCGCGGTGCATGTTTTTAAATTGTTGGATGGAG
>JALSIU010000046.1 GCA_026989715.1 Methylomonas sp. | reverse complement strand
TGTGATTTCTAAAATAATAGCGGGGCAATTAGAGGTTGATACGCATTGTAAATCGTATCACCCCATACAAATGTTGGAGTGTGAGACCTTTGAGGTGGTTGAACAGGCAATTATTCGGGGGCTGGTAAGGGATTTATTGGATAGCAGTCAGACGCTTGATAGAATTCAATTTGAACAGATTATTTCACGTCGTTTAGTCAGTCATTGGTGTTTATCTCGACAGGAATACACAGCGATTTATGAAGCCTTACGCAATGCTGAACGGTTACTTTATTTACGTCAGCGGTTTGTGGATGGTTTTCATTATCAATCGGCTCAGGCAATGTATCAGGCTTATGTGAATGAATTATATTTGTTTGATCAGGCTTATCGTTTATTTAATGAATCTGTCACGTCCTTTTTGAGTAAAGGAGCCGATATATTACGTCAATTGGATGATGAAATTGAAAACCTTTATACTCATTGGTATTTGTATGCAATAGGCTTGGAATGGGATCGACTATTAGCATCTGAACAACGCTTAGGAAACTGGATGTTAGAAGGCGTACCCCAGCAATATCGCTTTTATGAGTCGCAGGTTGAATCTCGACTTAGGTCAAAACAAACTAAGCGAGTGTTTGTCATTATTTCCGATGCTTTACGTTATGAAGTGGCTGAAGAATTAACGTTAAGTATTAATGGTGAAAAGCGTTTTAAAGCAGAGCTTGAAACACAGTTGGGAGTGTTGCCCAGTTATACCCAATTGGGGATGGCGGCATTATTGCCACATAAAAGTCTTGCTTATAAATCAGGGCAAGGCTCTGTTGTTTATGCGGATGGCTTATCAACCCAAGGTTTGGATAATCGAAACAGCATTTTAGAAAAAGTTAAAGGGATGGCGGTTAGTTCAAAAGAGTTGATGAGCTGGAACAATCAGGAAGGTCGAGAGAAGGTGAAAGGTGCAAGCGTCGTTTATATTTATCACGATACGATTGATGCGATAGGCGATAAATTATCGACAGAAGAGAAAACCTTTGAGGCTTGTCGTACTGCTATTGAAGAATTAAAAGATTTAGTCGGGCGTGTGATTAATCGGTTAAATGGGAGTCGGGTGTTAGTAACAGCCGATCATGGTTTTTTGTTTCAGCAAAAAGCATTAACAAAAGCCGATAAAACTGTTTTACCTACGCAACCTGCCGGCACGATAGAGGCAAAAAAACGATACATCATCGGTGAGTCATTAGCAGCGGATGAGGCGTGTTGGAAAGGGCGAATTGCTGATACAGCGAATGGTCATGGTGAAACTGCTTTTTTAATTCCTAAAGGAGCGCAGCGTTTTCATTTTATCGGTGGGGCAAGGTTTGTTCATGGAGGAGCCATGTTACAAGAGATATGTGTGCCTATCATTGCCATTTCAGCTTTACGTGGCGAGAAAATGGACCAACACCAGAAACAACCTGTGGGTGTAGTGGTTAAAACACAACCCATTAAGATTGTAAATAATATTGATAAAATCAGCTTTATTCAGACAGAGCCGGTGAGTGAACGGCATATTGCACGGCAATTAGATGTTTTTATTATAGATAGTTCTGGTAATGAAGTGTCTAGTCGTGAAACCTTAAACTTTGATAGTCAGAGTCCTTTAATGGATGAGCGTAGTCGCGATGTCCGTTTGAAGTTAATCGGGTCACAATTTGATCGTTATGCCGGCTATACCTTGGTGTTAGAAAATGCCACAACCCAGACACGATATAATCAGTATGCGGTCACCATTGATTTAGCTTTTCAGGATGATTTTTTCTAATGAGTAGTGAATTTATGCACGAGATTTTAGATTAAGAGAATAAATGCAAAGGCTTGCGAAGATTTAGATACACTGCTTAATCGATTCCGGTTGATGCGGTTTATAAAGCGTTGGGTGCAGTGTAAAAGCCTGCATTGCGCAGCTAAGAGCTTGGGCGTGAATTCCAGAGAAAAACACTCTAAGCATGTGTCCCATTTTACCTGACCATTAATAGTTATTATAACGTCTATCATTTTGTACAGCTTTACTTAGACCACTGCAATAAGTAGCAAGTAGTATGATTGGTATCTTGCTTTATAAATAATTTAGAATGTTTGGTTTTGATTTATAATAAACCGATATGTCATATAAGCGCAGAAAATAGGTATAGTCATAAGTATTTTCTTACCAGCTTGTGACGGCAATAGACGGATAAAATAGATTATATATGAAAATACTGAATGTTTATTTTAAGAATATTAATTCGCTAGCAGGTGAAAGCCGAATTGATTTTGATAAAGCACCTATCGCTGATGCGGGTGTCTTTGCCATTACGGGGCCAAATGGCTCCGGAAAATCCAGTATTTTAGATGCGATTACTTTAGCTTTATATGGCGAAACCTTTCGTTTTAATAAACCGGCGGAAAATGTGATGACCAAAAATACCATTGGTTGTTTTGCGCAGGTTGAGTTTTTAGTGGAGGGTGAGAAATATCGTTCTAGTTGGCAGGTACAGCGTCAGAATGCAGTTGTAGACGGGGATGTTTTACCTGATGAAATGCAATTGTTGCATTTGATAGATGGCGCAGAAGATAAAGTATTAGAGCAGGAAGCGCATAAGGTGTTGGCCTTGAATGCACAATTGACAGGGATGGATTTTCGCCGTTTTACCCGTTCGATTATGTTGGCACAAGGGGATTTTGCGGCTTTTTTAAATGCCTTGGATTCTGAGCGTTTAGATATTTTAGAGCGTATTATCAGTCATGATATTTATGACGATCATAAAGGAAAGTTGGAACAACAAGCGAGAGAGGCAGAGCAGACTTTATCTGATTTGCAAACGCGGCTTGCAGGGCTGGACTTGATGACAGAAGCACAGCAAGAGGCGGCTCAGCATGATTTAGCCGATCAGAAGTTATCTTTTGCCGAGTTAAAGCAAGAAAAAAGTGATTTATTGCAAACGCAGGCGAGTTTACAGGATATACAACAACTTGAACGTAATATTGAACGCCTAGAGCAATCGCAACAGCAAGAGCAACAGCAATTAGCCGCAGTGCAGGCTGATTTAGAAACGATTACGAAAGCAGATGATATTTTAGCGTTTGAGCCGAGTTTGCAGCAAATAGCCGAGTATAAGGCAGGCATTGCACAAACTCAGCAAAAAACTACGCAATTACAACAAGATATTCAGCGCATTATTGGCGAATTAGCGGCTAAAAATGCAGATGAGCAAAGTTTAGCGGCACTTAGTCGAGTCAGTCCTGAAGTGCGGCAAAAGAAAATTGTTAATTTGCGGGCGCAAATAGAGCAGACACAAACGGAAATATCAGATGAAGCACAGCAATTAGAGAGCTTAGAACGACAGTTGGCGGAAAAAAAGCAGACTTTTTCGGTTGTGGAAACATGGATGGGGCAACACAAATCAGATGGTTTTCTGATTGAGAATATGCCGGAGTTAGGCAAGCTTAAGAACCTACGACAACGTAGCATTGATATTCAAAAGCAGCTTAAAGTCTATCAAAAAGTACATAAAAGCACGACTTCTGCCGCCGATAAAAACCAAACACGTTTGACAGCTGCTAGAAAAGAGATTGCGTCACTTGAGAAAATGTTGACCAAGCTCAATGCGGAGTTAGGATTTATTGCCGATGGGCATACTTTAGAGGCAGTTGCTTCTTTGCGTAGTGAGCAAAAACAACGTGTTGCAGATTTTACTGAATTATTGAATCTGGCTAAAGTACACAAAAAATTTGTTAAGCGCGGTTTTTCTAAGCGTTATGCTGATTTGAATCGAAGTTTGTTGGATAAGCAGTTAGCGGCTAAAAATGATCAGCTTGAATCGGCTGAAATGGTGCGGCAAATCTTAGAGAAGGCTGTTTATCGGGAAGAGTTGATTATTAAATTGACGGCTGATAGAGAAAAGCTGGAGCATGATACGCCGTGTCCTTTATGTGGTTCTTATGAGCACCCTTATGTTAAAAATCCGCCGGAATTGCGTGATTCTAAACGTGCCTTAGCTGATCAGTTGGCAAGCCTGAAGGCATTACAAGCTGATGTGAAAAAAATTACCTCACAAATTAATGCCTATACCAAAGTCGATGCGAAAAATAAGGAGCATGCCGAGCGTATCAATCGTGTTAAGGCAGACTGGCTTACCTTATGTACGCGGTTGAATGCCGCTAATCGTGATTTTACTTTATCCAGTTTCCGTAGTATGCGTAAGCGTATTAAGGCGGAGAAGAAAGAACTGAAGGCGGTGAGTGCATTACTGAAAAGGTTTCAGGCTAAAAAGAAAGAAATTGCTAAAGTAGAAACGTCTTTGGTGAAAAAACAAGTCATTTTGAAACGCTTATTGGCTAGACAGGAAGAGATACAAGATAAGGGGCAGGAGCGTCCTCAAGAGTTGGTGAATATTGAGGCCGAGTTAGCAAAATGTATGCAAGATGAAAGCGTACTCACAAAAATCATTGGCGTACAGTTGCGTGAAGTCGGGGACAAATTACCGGTAGTGGGTAAAGAAGACGCACTTTATGATCGCTTAAGTCGGCGTAGGCAAGATTATCAAACGTATCATTTGCGTGAGCAGTCGCTGGGCGCAGAATTGGCGGAGATAGGCGAGAAAGTGACGCTAAGCCGCTCTACGCTACAAAATTTACAACAGCAACAACAGGCGTATTTGAGTGATGTACAAGAGCAAGAGCTTGCCGGTTTGTATTTTGCGCGTATAGACAATGAAGCCTTGCTGAAAAAGGCAGAAAGAGAGTTAGAGCAATTAAAGGGACAGTTAAAAGCTAAAAATGATGCTTTACAAGTGCAGTTAGGGCAGTCTTCTTATGATTCTTTAGAACAAGTACAGGAAGTATTGACTTTATGCGCTGACAGAGAGAAAAAACAAGCACAACTCACACATTTGCAGCAGGCTTTGCAGGCTTATCCGGATAAATTGGCCGCTGTGCGTCAGCAGTTATCGGCTGAGCGTGCGCATATTGCGAGCGATGAAACCTTAGAATCACTGGTGATTAAGTTGCGGGAGAAAAGCGTACAAATGGATATAGTGGCCTCAGAAGCTGCGACACTGGAAAAACGTTTGGCCGAACAGGCTTCGTTGCAACAAAATAATATACGTTTATTGCAAGATATAGAGCAACAACAAGCGGTTGTGCAACAAGCGATGCGTGAACAGCAACAGATTGCCGATGAGCCTGAAAGTGTTTTTCGCCGCCGCGTGCAAGCGGCTGTGGTTGATAAATTATTAGGTTCGACTAATCAGTTTTTAGATAAAATTAGTGGGCGTTATCAAGTGCGTAGGGTGAATAGCGAGGTCGGTTTGGCAATAGAAATTGCAGATTTAAAACTGATGAATAGTCAGCGTTCTGTTAAATCCTTATCAGGTGGTGAGGCTTTTGTGGTGAGCTTGGCGATGGCACTGGGTTTATCAGAGATTGCGAATAATGGTAAGGCCATTGATTCTTTATTTATTGATGAGGGCTTTGGTAATTTAGATGCCGAAACTTTGTATACGGTGATGACGACCTTAGAAAGTTTAAAGACGCATGGAAAAACAGTAGGGGTTATTTCGCATGTTGAAGGGGTTAAACAACGCATTAAGGCACAAATTGAGCTGGTTAAGCAGCCTAATGGGGTGAGCCGTATTGTATTGCAACATCAGGCATTGCAGAGTGAGCAACTGGTGGAGAATGTGAATTAATCGGGTGTTTGTGGCAGAGGAATGTTAGCAGGTCGTTGCTAACATTCCCTATTTTTAAGTATTAGAAG
>JALSIU010000045.1 GCA_026989715.1 Methylomonas sp. | reverse complement strand
AAGTGGCGGGTATTGAAGAAATCAACCGCCCGATTGAACATGCCAACTTGCTTGGTACGGCACAATATACAGCGCCGGAGTATAGGCTAGGCGAATTAGGCAGCTCACGTTCCGACCTTTTTTCTTTAGCGGTAATAACTTATCAAATGCTAACCGGTAAACTGCCCTATGGTACGCAGCTTGCCAAAGCGACCACAAAGGCCGCACAAAAGAAATTAAAATATGCCGCCATCCCTGCAGACAGCGGCATTCCGCTTTGGGTAGATGAGACCATCCGAAAAGCACTGTTGCCTGAGCCTTATAAGCGTTATCAAGAAATCTCTGAATTTATCTATGACCTACGCCATCCGAATAAAGAATTTATCCATAAAACACGCCCTCCCTTAATGGAGCGAGACCCCGTTATTTTTTGGAAAAGTGTTTCTTTTATTTTATTGGTGATTATTTTATTGCTATTAGCGTCATTTTAATTTCAGGATAAGAATAGTATCAAGATAGATGGGCGCAGGTTTAAACCTCAGGTATTACACAATGACTCACAACAATCTCTACCGGCATGCTTAGCAGAATAAAGTGATGCATCTGCTTGTTTCAATAAATCAGCGGCATTCAACGCATCACCATGCAAGGAAGCCACACCAATACTTGCTGTTATGACACTAGCAACAGCAGAGTATTTATGCCGAATCGCCAAAGATTTAATCTTTAAACGAATTTTTTCTGCGGTAATCAGTGCGCCTTTTAAATCTGTTGATGGCAGCAATACAACAAATTCTTCACCACCAAACCTAGCCGCTAAATCAGCTCTTCGCGGCAATGCATCTCTGATTGTTTCAGCAACACGTTTTAACGCTATATCCCCCATATTATGACCATAGTTATCGTTGTAATCCTTGAAGTAATCAATATCAATCATTAATAAGGACAGAAAGTGCTTGGCACGAGTAGCGATTGCAATATTCTCAGATAAGCGGCGTTCATACATTCGGCGATTGAAAATCGTCGTTAATGGGTCAATTTCACTGATGGCTTTTAAACGCGTATTGGCCTCTTCCAGTTCTTGGGTGCGCCTTTGTACTCGGTGTTCCAATTCTTGATTAAGTTTCTGTAGTGCTATTTGAGCCTGTTTTCGCTCTGTAATCACACGTGCTTCAGGAACGATATGAATCACCTTTCCTTGCTCATCAAAGACTGGGTGTATACTAAAATCAACCCATACAAGCTCATCCTGCATACGCACCAATACTTCATTTAAGGTACTCTGACCAAGAATAGCGTTTGCACAGTCTTTCTTAATCAAATCACGCACCTCCTCTTGATAACTAAACCAATAACAATCCCAGACAGGTTTACCAATAACATCACTAGGGACAAGTCCTGCTACAATCACCGGGGAGTTGTTAACAAAAATAAGAGTTCCCTCTAAATCTATTATGCCAACAAAAGTATGCATATCATCAAGCAATTTTTGTAAATCAATCTCAGATAATTTCATATTACTTTACCTAAAAACCTATTTTCGAGTCCTGACCTTGGCTTACAGCACTTAATACCCTTGCTACCTATCATAGTCCATATGTTAATCTCCAAGGCCCAATCGTCTTCATTACAAAAACTACGCCAATAATTCCAAAACCAACTTCGCCATATTCTCTGAGCCGCCGCCTGCGCCTATTTTGCGTTTTACCTGCTGTAGGTCATCACGTATCGCTTGTGCATAGTGTTTATCTTGTAAAATGGTTAAGATTTCTTGGGCAAGGTTGTGTGGTGTTGCTTCATACTGAATAAACTCTTTGACTGCCGCTTTACCCACAATAATATTAGGCAAGCCAATAAAATCGGTATCAACTAAAATTTTTGCCAATAAATACGTTAAGGTAGAAAGTTTATAAGCCACCAGCATTGGGACTGTTAATAAAGCAATCTCGAGTGTTGCCGTTCCCGATACCGTCATCACCGCATCACAGCATTGCACTACATCATGGAACTGGTTCTTTATTGCCTTCACTTTAATATTTGAGTGCTGAAATAATGCCTGTAACAGCGCATCATCCACCGAATCAGCTTGCGGCAACACAAATTGTACGCCAGGAATTTGTTGCTGTATCTGCTCGGCCGCTTGCAACATAACAGGTAGCATACGATTAATTTCATCGGTGCGACTCCCCGGTAAAATACCGACGACAGGTTGGCTCATATTTAAATCAAATGCTGCAAAATCTCTCTCTTTTGTGCGTTTAGGGCGTACTTTATCCACCGAAGGGTGACCAACATACCGTACCGGTACATTTTCCTTTTCATAGTAGGGAACTTCAAAAGGAAAAATAACGGCCATCATATCAATCACTTTGCCATAAGCAATCACACGCCGTGGTCGCCAAGCCCAAACTTGCGGACTGACGTAGAATAAAACCTTAATACCATTTTTCTTAGCAAAGCCTGCCAACTTAAAATTAAACTCTTTATAATCCACACAAACCAATAAATCAGGTCTTTGCGCTAACAATAACTGCTGCATGGCCTTTAAAGCACGTCGAATTTCAGCATAACGCTTGATGACTTCAATCACTCCAATCACGCCAATAGCGGATGAATCATAGTGAATATCCACCCCAGCCGCCGCCATTTTCTGCCCCCCCATACCGATAGCTTGTATATTAGGGCAACTCTTTTTCAACTCAAGAAATAAATTGGCGGCATGCTGATCGCCAGAGGACTCTCCTGCAACCAGCATAATTTTCTTAGGCGCATCATGCATATAAAATAGAACTCCGAAACTGTAAAAAATAAGATGATTACACTATAATTCCCCCATACAAGCTTATTTCAAATACCTAAGGCATTAGCATGGCGATCTCATTACAAGACCAGTTATTAAACGCAGGTCTTATCAATAAAAACAAAGCAAATCAATCAAAGAAAGAGAAGTATAAACAATCAAAACAACAACGCAATAGTAAATCAACACAAACAAATGAAGCCGCAGCATTAGCGCAAAAAGCACTGCTCGAAAAACAGGCGAAAGACCGTGAATTAAACCAGAAAAAGCAGCTTGAAATAGAACAAAAAGCGGTGATTGCCCAGATAAAACAATTAATAGAACTTAATAAACAAGCTCAAGATAATGAAGGTGTTGCCTATCATTTTTCAGATAACAATACTGTCAAAAAGATTTATGTCAGTGCGGCGACCCAGAAAAATATTAGCAATGGTAAATTAGCCATTGCAAAGTATGATAATCATTACGAACTCATTCCCAGTCAAGTGGCTGAAAAAATACAGCAACGAGACCCCAGCTATATATTGGTGCTTAATGATAAAGATATGAGTGCAAGCAACAATGACGATCCTTATGCCGACTTCCAAATACCGGATGATTTGATGTGGTAAGCATAATCCCTTCTGCTCTATGATTGCCGCTTTGCCTCAGCCAATAAACTTTGCATTTTTTCCAAACCCATAGCGCGTGCCAATTGCACATTGTTATCGGGAATCTGTTCCGCCTGTTTATAATGGCTTAGTGCATCGGCAATGCTTTGTTCACGAATTAAATGTAACATAGGATAAGGCGAACGATTGGTATAGTTTGCAGGGTCGGCCGCATCGCTATCAGCAAAGCAATATTCAGGATGAAAACTTGCTAATTGGTAGGTGGAGGTATAGCCTTGTGCATCCATTAAATCATTGGCAATCTCCAATGCACTTAAAAAATCATCAAAATCTTGCAAGGCATGCGGAAAAATTAACAAAGTCGTGGCAATGTCATTATGCCGGTCAAGCCTTTCTGCTTCTAGTATTAAGTCCTGCAAACAGGCTTCTAATGACTGCGCCGCACTGACTTGATAATGAATTTTATTTTGTACAAAAACAGGCTGAGCAAAAGGGCAAAAATTAAGGGCAATGACCACATGCTCTAGCCAATATTGGGTTTGCTTAATAACCTTTGCAACCATGCGGTATCTCCCCTTACAAATATTATTTGAATTTGATAGCTACCGCTTGCGCATGACCTCTATCAAACCCAGTATTACCACCGCCTTTTAGCCCCCATGTGCCGGCATTCGCTGAGCGTACGATAATGGCATCCGCCCCCATCTTTAAGGCTTCTACCTTTAGCCGCTCTATCATGCCATTAATGCTTCTGTCATGCAAAATGGTTTGCCCCGTTTGCGCCGTCACTAAGCCTAGCTCTTCATATTCGCGATTATTAGGCTGACTATAAAGGACTTGAATATGACTGGTCGCCGAATCTGCCGCAACAGCCGGAACAACACTTGTTTGAGCACAGGATACAATGCCTAAAGAAAGTGCCAGTGTGACCATCACTCCAAATTGTTTTAATATCTTTTTTTTCATTTTATACGCCTCGTTAAATAAACATCTATTATTCAATACCTAATGCGTCATCAAGCAAATCCAGTTCCTCATCATCGGCATCTAAATCAAGCATCATTAAATCTTCGTTTGGCGTATTCCCTTCATGAATTTGATAATCACGCCATTGCAGATAAGATGCCCGCATAAAAATATAAGGATCAACAGCCGCTTCATTAATTATGTTAAGCGATTGCTCAGCATTAGAGCGCGAATTGATTAAGCCGATTAGCTGAATCGGCCAACTTACATAGCTGACCGGATTAGTTGCCGCATCGACCAATTCACCAGGCACCGCACGATAAGAAGAAGGGCCTAATAAAGGCAGTACAATGTACTCGCCTCTAGGCACCCCCCAAACAGCTAAGGTTTGTGCAAAGTCCTCGTCATGATTTTCAATGCCGGCATAATTAGCGACATTAATAAAACCACCTAAGCCAAAAATAGTATTAATGACAAAACGCTCAAAATCGTCACCTGCCTGTTTTTCTTTACCCTGCAAACTGTCATTTAATACGGTTCTCGGCTCGGTTAAATTATTAAAGAAATTAGAAACCGCCGTTTGCAACAGGTTAGGGGAAACCCATTGATAAACAGTGATAATCGGCGATGAAATATAAGTATCGACCCCTTCATTAAAAGCATAAATATTACGATTTAAGCGTTCGTGTGGATCATCAGGGTTCAACGTAACAGCTTGAGTGGTATTCCCCGTACCAGCACAAGCGGATAATATGCAGGCTAAGCTAATAAGACAAGTTCGAGAAAAAAACGCCATCATGACAACAGAGAGACTTAGGATGCACAGCACCACTTTTTGCCCTAAGCGCAAACCGTCAATAAGCTACTGCGGTGACTTAAAAAAGCAAAAAATAACATAAAACCTAAAATACGAATTTTTAGATTTAGGTGACTGTTCATTTAGTTAGAAAGTTTCTCGATTTTAGCAGAAATTTCCGCGATTAAAGCATCAAAGCCTGATTTTTTTATCACCGCAACATATTCAGAGCGTTTTAATGCCAAATCACTCACGCCGTTGGTAATAATATTAATAATGCGCCAGTCGTCACCGGATTTTTTGAGCAAATAATCCATACTAACATCTTTTTCTTCGGGTAAAACTAGGTAAGTATGCACATAAATTTGCCCAGGCGATAATTGCTTGACGGACTCGACCGTAAATTGCTCGCCTGAAAAGCTCTTAAAATAATGCGCATAAGAAGTAATACTCAAGGTGGCAAATTTACGCACCAATGTTTTTTTCTGCTCTTTACTTAAATTTCGCCACTCCTTACTCACGACAATACGCGTAATTTTAGTTAAATTATGCGTTTTAATGACGACCGGCTTTAATTGTTCAAAACGCGCTTCAAAGCTCAACTTATCACCTTGTTGCATCACATTAAGCAATTCAGCTTGAAAGCCCTCAACAACTTGACGCGCCGCTACCGTGTCATCAACCTCAGCT
>JALSIU010000044.1 GCA_026989715.1 Methylomonas sp. | reverse complement strand
TTAATATTTTTTAATTCTCAGTCTAAATTCAAGGTTAAGCTCTTTTAAGGGCTTAACCTTTTTAGTATATGGACTTTAAAATATCAGACGCAGTTAGCGTAATGATGATGTCCGTTAGTTTTGTTTTAGCATTGATTTGATGAAGTTTGACAATATACTTAAACGGTTAAAAATACATTTGACGATTTTTCCGCCACTGTGTTTATAGCGTTTTTTAAGAGCTTTTTTGACTTCCCAAGTGCCTTTGTAGCCTAATGGAAAGACCACTAAGTCTCCTGCTTTGAATGTCACGGGCGTTCCGCCATCTGCTGGCGTCATTTCGCATTCACCCTCTAAAATAAGAGCTGTTTCTGTGGTCACGAATTCCCATGGGAATACTGATACTTCTTTTTCCCATGTTGGCCAGTAAGCGACCCCCATTTCTTTTAAAAGTGCTTCGCTTGGGTTGCTATCAACTGTAATTTCTTTCATATTATTCCTAATGATTAGATTTATACCCAGAGTCAAAATGATTTTGGGTGCACCATAGTATGTTGTTTTCTTTATTTTTCCTAGAAAAATCTATTCCTTTAGCACTTTGTAATATAACGAGAAGATTTCTTGCCTTGCGAGGTAATGAGTATTGGTGATGAGCGTTAAATAGGCATTGCCTCGTTGTTGTAATAAATATCAGAGGCCTAATGATTTCATCATTTGGTTGGCTGTTGCTTGTATGGCTGGAACGGCAACGGAGTTACCAAATTGTTTATAGGCTTGTGCATCGGAGACTACAATTTTAAATGTATCAGGAAAGCCTTGTAATCTGGCCCATTCTCTAGGAGTCATTTTGCGGATGCCTTGACGATTGACTTCGCCCTTGATGTGAGTGATGGGCTTAAAGTGAGTGAGGCGGTGGTCGTAAAGTAAATTACGCTCCCGCCCCATGCCACCACAAACAACGGCATTGGCAATGCCATCATGCGGGATAATTTCATAGCCAAAACCATTGCCTTTATTTTTGTGACGTGCTTTGTGTGCAATTAAGGTCTTTAAGTATTGTGTTGATAAATAATATTTAACGGAGACTTCTTGTTCTTCTAAAATAGTGGCAATAGGGACTTTCTTATCAAGCGGGAGCGGGTAGCTAAATGATTCAATCTGCTGTTTTTTATGAAACCCAACAATAAAAATTCGCTCGCGATTCTGGGCGACTCCATGGTCTTTTGCATTAATAATCTGCGGATCGGGTACAAAGTAATTAAGATCGTCTCGCAAGGTATTTAAAATGGTTGCTAGTGTGCGCCCACGGTCATGGCTACGTAAGCCTTTGACATTTTCTAGAAAAAAAGCTTTGGGTTGATGGGTTTGGATGATTTGGGCAACATCAAAAAACAGTGTTCCACGGGTATCCTCAAAACCACCGCGTTTACCGGCAATGGAAAAAGATTGACAAGGAAAGCCGGCACAGAGTATGTCAAAACTTTGGGGAATCAATGCTTTGGTGGCCGCGTGGGTTATATCGCCAAAAGGTAGTTCGCCAAAATTTGCCGCATAGGTTTTTTTTGAGTGTTTATTCCATTCACTGGTAAAAACACATTGGCCATCTAAGTTTTGTAAGGCGAGTCGAAACCCGCCAATACCGGCAAATAAGTCAATAAACTTGAATTTTGGCCGCTTAGGTTTTGGAAAAGGGATATCTGCTGTCAATGTTGTTAGTTAAGGGAAAAGTTTGTTGCTGTTTGATGATGAGTTTAGGTTTTATTCAATTCGGCTAATAAAAATTCAATCTCAGCCAGCATTTTGCGTCTAAAAAATAAAAAACGCCAGCGACTACCGCCGCATTGTTTCCAAAGCATGGCGGAGCGGATGCCTGCCAATAAAAGTGCTCTGATTTTATTGATATTTTCCGTAGCTGATAAATAGCTTTGATCACCGTTAACCATAATTCTAGGAGGAATATTGCTGATGGTAGCGTGGTAAATATCGGCTAAATTAGCAATCACGTTTTCATGCAAAATATCAAAATGCTCTGCTTGTGATTGTGCCATTTTAATCTTATTTTGCACGGTTTTTTGCATTGCCTGGTCTTCAGAAAATTTTTGCTCTAAAAATATCAGTGCGGCGGCATACCTGGCTTGCTCGGGGTTATGGATGCTGTTATTGCTAAATTGTTGTAAAAGTTGTTTTAGCCCCAGTTGAATGCCGCTTAGTCCGCCATAAATATCGACAGGATTATCAGCATCTATAACCAGCAGACTGCCTAGGCTTGCGCGTAATGCATTTTTATCGGCTGTACCTGTTGTGGCAATTTGGTGTACTAAATAGGTTGCCTGAGAAATACCGGCAAGAGCTATAGTTTGGTAGGTAATTGTTTTAAATGACATAGACTTAACAAGTTTTCAGCGCAGTGCAGGCTTTTTCGGTTGGACGTTTTTCTTTTAACCAAGAGGCCATGCCATGGGTTAAGTGAGCAACATTCGGCATATTCAGCTTTTGTGCTAGAAAGTGACCTACTTGGCCGCTACGTCTTCCGGATTGACAGACTAAAACAATTTTTTGCTCGGGAGAAGTTTGTAATTTTTTGACATCGGCTAGCCATTTTTCCATATCATATTTGCCATTTTTATCAAAAAAAGTAACAGGGTGGCTACCTGGAATGATGCCGGTTTGCTTCCACTCGCCGGGGGTGCGGATGTCTATAATCAGTGCGTTCTGTGCGACGCTTTTCTGCACTTTGTTGGGTGTGAGGTTAGTCAGTTCGGCAGCATAGCCATAATAGGGCATAAATAATAAAGATAAAATAATAAGCGCGTGTTTTAAAGACATAGGTTTATATGTGAAAATAAAAAGATTATGATGTGAATTTATATCATGATTAATGTTTATTAGTCGAGTAAGATGTAGTGTTTAATTTTTAATGAGAGTAAAAAGGAGAGTTTAATGGCAACGACAGTTAAATTAGTAGTGACAGGTATGAAATGTGGTGGCTGTGAGAAAACGGTAACAGAAAAATTAACGGCACTAGAAGGCGTATTATCTGTACAGGCAGATCATGTGGAAAATAGGGTTGAGGTTGAATATGATGCTACCGTTATTGAAGAAGATGATTTGATTGAATGTATTGAAGCGGCAGGATTTACAGTAGAAGATTAATGCATTCGTGTTGATTTTGAAGATTGTCTCAGCTTGTGGAGAAGAGTGATGAGTGAAGAAAATAACCCTGAAGATTTAGATGTGGCTGAGCCGGAAATACGCTTGTCTGTATTAGGTATGAGTTGTGCCGGTTGTGTGGGAGCAGTTGAAACGGCCTTAAATTCCGTTGCAGGTGTCAGCTCGGTCGTTGTTAATTTTGCTGATCACTCGGCGGTTGTAAAAGGTGATGTTGACCCTGAGTTATTAAAACTTGCTTTGCAAGACTCTGGCTATGATGGCGCAGTCATGGAGGGCTTTGAAGATCCTGCTGAGCAAGAAGAGCAGGAAATGGCGCGATACCGAAAATTAATGCGCAAAGCAATCGTGGCGGCAGTTTTTGGGATTCCGTTGATGATTGTTGGGCATTTTGGGGGTGTACCGGATATTGGCTCGGAAACAGGGAATTGGTTTTGGCCGGAAGTGGCGTTAATTACCTTAGTTATTTTATTTTATTCGGGTGGGCATTTCTTCGTCGGCGCAGTGAAATCATTGCGTGCCAAACAGGCAAATATGGATACTTTAATTGCCTTAGGGACAGGCTCTGCTTGGTTGTATTCTTGTATCGTGATTGATTATTCGGAGTATTTGCCATCACTTTCCGCACATGCGTATTTTGAAGCCTCTATTATTATTTTAGCGTTTATTAACTTTGGGGGGGCTTTAGAGACAAAAGCACGCGGTAAAACTTCTAGCGCAATTCGAGCTTTGATTGGTTTGCAGCCGCGTACTGCGAGAGTGGTTAGAGAGGGACAGGATTTAGATATCCCCATTGAAGAAGTGGGTTTAGGTGAAATCTTAAGAGTACGTCCCGGTGAGAAAATTGCAGTAGATGGTGAGTTAATTGAAGGCCATTCAACGGTTGATGAATCGATGCTAACCGGGGAGTCGCTACCGGTGGAGAAAACCGTCGGCGATACGGTTGCGGCAGGAACAATGAATCAAACCGGTAGCTTTTTATATCGTGCAACCCGTATTGGACGTGATACGGCATTAGCGCAGATTATTAAAAGTGTGCGCCAGGCTCAAGGTAGTAAGCCTGAATTAGCTAAATTAGCGGATAAAATTGCCAGTATTTTTGTACCGGTAGTTGTGTGTATTTCCGTGCTGACCTTTATGATTTGGTATGCCTTTGGCCCTGATCCCGCTTTAGGTTACGCCTTTGTTACCGCAATGACAGTGTTGGTGATTGCTTGTCCTTGCGCTTTAGGGCTGGCGACTCCGATTTCGGTTATGGTGGCTGTTGGGCGTTCCGCGCAATCAGGGATTCTGATTCGTAATGGTGATGGTTTACAAGTTGCGGGCACGATTACAACGCTGGTGCTGGATAAAACCGGTACCGTGACAGAAGGCAAACCAACGGTTGCGAGCATAGAAGTTGCTGATGGCTATACGCAAGATCAAGTATTGCAATTGGCCGCGAGTATTGAAAAAAACTCTGAGCATCCTTTAGCCTCTGCAATTATGAGTGCGGCAGAAGCAAAAGCATTGAAATTAACGCGAGCGAAAAAATTCACTGCCATTGCTGGGCATGGTGTGTCGGCTATGATTAAAGAGCAAGCGGTCTTATTTGGCAATGCCGCTTTGATGCAAGAGCAGGGTATTGATACATCTGCTTTTGATGCCAAAATGTTGCATTTGGCAGAACAAGGACAAACCCCGATGTTATTGGCAGTAAATCAGGCTCTTGCAGGGATTATCGCAGTGGCTGACCCGATTAAAGCTGATTCGGCGACGGCAATTAATGCACTGCAACAACGCGGTGTACGTGTATTGATGGTGACCGGTGATAATACGGCAACCGCGAATGCAATTGCTAAACAAGCGGGTATTGATGAAGTGCGTGCGCAGGTTTTGCCTGAAGATAAAGCGGCAATCGTTAAAGAATTGCAACAAGCAGGGCAAATTGTCGGCATGGTGGGGGATGGTATCAACGATGCGCCTGCTTTGGCGCAGGCTAATGTCGGTATTGCCATTGGTACGGGGACAGATGTGGCGATAGAAAGTGCTGATATTGTTATTTTGCAAGGCTCTTTATTAAAAGTAACCGAAGCAATGCAATTGTCTAAAGTGACTGTGAGTAATATTCAGCAAAATTTATTTGGCGCCTTTATTTACAACTCGTTAAGCATTCCCATTGCCGCGGGTTTGTTATATCCGGTGTTCGGGATTTTGTTAAGCCCTATGATTGCCGGCGCTGCGATGGCTATGTCTTCGGTAACGGTGGTGGCTAATGCAAACCGTTTACGCTGGGTAGACTTAAATGATACGGATAAAAAAGATTATAAGCAGCATGTTTTGGAATTAGTGGATGCTTTTAAAAAGAGCTTGGCCTAGAACACTCACCATAGTAAAACTTACTCAGGAAATAAAATATGCAAATGCGCTTAATTGATATTCAGCAACAAATTGGTGGTGAACTGTTCGGTGATGAGAATGCAGTGGTTTCGGCGGTTAATTCACTGGATTTAGCCGCAGCAGGCGATATTGCTTTTGCGCAAAATGATAAATATTTAGCGGCTGCTCAGCAAAGTCAGGCATCTGTTTTACTGGTGCCAAAAAGTTTTCCGGTGTTGGAGGGTAAAAATTATCTTAAGGTTGATAAGCCTAAAGAAATGTTTATTGGTCTGATGGTGTTGTTTGATGATTGCACTGCACAGTTTACGGGGGTGCACCTTTCTGCT
>JALSIU010000043.1 GCA_026989715.1 Methylomonas sp. | reverse complement strand
CTCTACACCCCTACTCACTCTAACAATATGGCATATTCTTTGCTTTATTCATATTGCAAAGTAAATTGAAAATAGGAGCTCAAAAAATGACACAGTTAAACCAAAATCGTATTCATTTTATTGAATGCTTACATGCCATATTTGTTAATAAAAAAGGCTATGGTGCATTTGCTTATATTTCACCTCATGATGCCGTCACCTTATTTGAGCGGTACCTCAACTCAAATGAAAGTGCAGATGCATTTATTGAACGCTATATCAATTCCATTTAGCACGAGAATACAAAATGGCAGGCAAAAAAAATGCGCTTAGCCAGTTTGGTGATAGCTAAGCGCATTATAAAGCTCTAAATCTCGTTTGGAGGCGAGGATGTTTTTTAAGAGTTGCAAGTATTTTATCAACACTAAGTACAACTGAAAATGTGGCATATTGACGCGCGACAGATTGTCGCAGTCTACCCCCCAACACACTGACCGCTAAATTATTTCAAAGGCACCCAACTGCTGTAAAAAATATGATTCATTTTTTGCATAATAGCTGCAATAAATTTAACAAATAAATCCATCACAAAATGACACTTACTGGGTCTAACAATATCGACAAACAAGCAGTAACGTGCCTCATCTGTTTGGTTAAAAGATTGATGTGATAGGGTATCATCAAAAATAAACATTTTACTTTCACACCAGTGATTTTCTGTTGCCCGCACCTTAATATAAGTATCATAACTACTAATATCATTAATATTATAAAGTACTCTTAAAGTTGCACGTAGCGGCCCATAATGTTCATCGGTTGATTCCTTTTTATTAAATACCGAAACCCCAATCGTTCTTATATATTTATAATCTTTATGAAAGGCAGGCACGGTATAGAAATTATCAATATTTTTGCCATACCATTTAAAGAAAATCATACTCCGCCTAATTTTCTCAGCACGGCCAGCCAATTCATCCACGACCTTTTCTGTTTTTACACACTCCAGCAATTCTTTAATCTCTGCTTGGCAGTCCTCCGGCAAATCTTCCAATTGATATATTTTCTTATTAATATACGGCAACGTCACAATATCCATTAAAATATTAAAGGGTGACAAAGCCCACGTCGGCACACCATTACCGAAAAAATAACGATACAACATACGCCCGTCTATATTACTGTTACGGCTAACATCATAGGCACCACAAAGTACATAGAACAACATCACCTCAGGTAAAAAGTAACTGAGCAACAATAAGAAGGCAAACCAGATAATAGATTGCACTAAAAACTTCTTTTTTCTCCGCTCTTCAAATAATTTTTTATCCATTAATGCCCCTCTTAAGTTGATAGCCAAATGACTTTTACAAAATTAAACCTTATATTTTATAGGTATATTACACGTAATGTAACGCTTTCTGTATAAGATAATTTGTACATTATGCAAGCACAGCGTAAAATCAACAAGATTTATTACAAGCAAACGTTTCAAACAACACGAAGATAAATACGCACTTTATCTGGCCATGTTGCCAATGTTAGCCACCTAATTGAAGTGAAACCAACCCATGACGACACAATCCTCAGCCAAAAAAGAACCTCAAAAAATGCCGGGCGGCCTACCTTTAATAGGCCATATGCTCAAATTTGGTAAAAACCCATTTGAATACATGACCCTGCTCAGAAATAAGCTAGGAGAAATTGGTGAGTTTCGTTTATTCCACCAAGAAATGGTATTGCTAACAGGCCCTGAAGGTAATGAAGCTTTTTTCCGCGCACCCGATGATCAGCTTGACCAAAATGAAGCCTATAAAGTGATGACCCCCATTTTTGGCAAAGGAGTCGTCTTTGACGCACCACCGCATATCAAAGATCAGCAATTAAAAATGCTGATGCCGGTATTACGCGACAAACCCATGCGCACCTACTCAAAAATTATCGTACAAGAGGTAGAAGAGGCCATTGCAAACTGGAGCGAATCGGGCGAAGTCGACTTACTGGAATTTATGAAACAACTGACTATCTACACCTCAAGTCATTGTTTATTAGGCGATGAATTCCGCTACGAACTGAACGAAGAATTTGCCAAACTGTATCATGATTTGGAAAACGGCATGCATCCACTCGCCTTTATTTTTCCTTATTTACCCATTCCCATTTTACGCCGCCGTGATAAGGCACGAGTACGCCTGCAAGAATTAGTGACCGAAATCATTGAAAAACGCGCCAAAAAAACTGAAAAAAGCGATGATGCTTTTCAAATGTTGATTGATACGCGTTATGAAGATGGCAGCGCCCTATCACCGCACGAAATTACCGGCTTACTCATCGGCACATTATTTGCCGGTCACCACACAACCGCCGGCACAGCTGCTTGGATTACACTAGAATTAGCGCGTAATCCTGAACATATGGAAAAAGTTTTAGCCGAATTCGATCATTTATATGGGCATGATGGTGAAGTAACCTTCCAATCTTTGCGTGAAATTCCTGTTTTTGAGAGAGTCATCAAAGAAGTCTTGCGCCTACACCCACCGCTTATTTTTCTGATTCGTAAAGTTGCCAAAGACCTGCACTTTAAAGATTATATTATTAAAGCAGGTAAATATGTCTGTGTTTCCCCCCGTGTCTCACACCGTATTCCGGAAATTTTCCCAGACCCTGAGAAATTTGATCCCGAGCGTTTCACCGAGGAGCGTCAAGAAGATAAACAAGCCTTCAGTTGGGTCGCTTTCGGCGGCGGTCGCCATAAATGTAGCGGCAATGCCTTTGCCATGCTACAACTAAAAGCAATTTATGCCATTTTGTTACGCCGCTATCAATTTGAATTGGTTAATCCACCTGAAAGCTATCAAGATGACTATAAACAAATGGTGGTACAACCAGGCTCACCTTGTTTAGTTCGCTACACCAAACGCGGCAATATCGAGCCTTCACAATCAACAACAAAAAACCAAACAAACCAAGCAACAGCGCAAACAACTACACCTAATAATTGCTTTAAAGTAGACGTTGATTATGATTTATGTCAAGGCCACGCCAATTGCATGGCAGAAGCGGATGCAATCTTTCAGGTCGATGACAAAGGCACTTTAACCGTATTACAAGAAACACCTGATAATGCTTTGCTGAAAAAAGCACAAGCGGCAGCCAGATACTGCCCAACAGGCGCAATCAAAATAAAACAAGACTAAAGGAAGCAAGATGGCAGCATATCCCAGAGCAGAGCTTGAAGAAATGGTGGCGCGTTGGCTAGAAGCTAATCGCCAAGCTGAAAAAGATGGCGACTGGCCTAAGCATCTCGGCGCTATGTACACGGATGATGCGGAATACCGTTGGAATATTGGCCCTAATGAAGAGTTTGTCGCGCGTAACCGTGAAGAAATTGAAAAATGGGCACTTGGTGAGCAAATGGAAGGCTTTGAAGAATGGAAATACCCTTATCACCGCATTTTAATTGATGAAAAACAAGGCGAAGTCATCGGCCTGTGGACGCAGGTTTCACCCGCTAAACGCGAAGATGGCAGTCATTATACCGTTGAAGGTATAGGCGGTTCATGGTTTCGTTATGGTGGAAATTTTAAATGGGAATGGCAAAGAGATTTCTTTGACTTAGGCAATACTAAAGCCTTATTTTTTGAACTGGCGGCCGCTGGCAAATTAGACCCTGCCGTTAAAGAAAAAATAGGTAAATTAGCCAAGGGACACCCACTGCCAGGACATGAAAAAATACGCGAAGAAGCCAGTCTTCTACAAAAAATAACCGGTTTTTTAGTTATGATACGTATCGCTATTTTTAACAAGTAATAGTATCATAATAACCCTATAAACATTAAGTCATTATTTTTGGATCATTATGAATACAGAAGAAGAACAACCTAAAAGTCGTCGCGAACAAGTCCGCACAGTTGGCCAAAGTGGTAATTACTGGTATGCCATGGAGATGAGTTCCAAACTCAAAAAAGGCCAATCTGTTGAAGTTATTTTCTGGAAAAGCCCTATCGCCCTATTTCGTGGCGAGGATGGTAAAGTAAATGCCATCGAAAACCGTTGTCCGCATCGTCAATTGCGTCTTACTTCAGGTATCGTTGAAGGCAATGAAATTATCTGCCAATATCATGGCTGGAATTTTGATGGTTGCGGCAAATGCACAGGCATATCGCATGAACTCGGCAAAGGTAAAGGCCGCGACAGCCTGCCGAATATTAGAGTGAACTCATACCCTGTCCAAGAAAAATACGGCCTTATCTGGGTATTCCCCGGAGACCCGGATCTAGCAGAGAAAGTCTCCATTCCGGAAGTACCACAACTGACTCAAGCTGAGCCTTGGGAATTCGTGCCACTGGATTTTACCTTAAATGCACATTTCACCATGATACTGGAAAATGTATGTGACTTTAACCATGCCTTTTTACATCGTAAATTTAAGCCCTTTACAGACCCACACCTAAAAGGCTACCGCCGTGAAGGCGACACTATCTGGATTGATTATGATACCGATATGAGCCAAAGTAGCGCGGTCAAAACGGCAGGAGAAAAAAAGGGAGATGGCCTGGAAAATATGACCTTGTGGTATCAATATCCCTACCAAGGCTCCAATACTGCCGATAAATATTTGCATTGGTTATTTATGACTCCAATTGATGAAAAAACCACCCGTTGTTTTTTCATCTTTTTATTAGGACCACTGGAAATCCCTTTAATCAATCTACCGGTTCCTAAATTCTTACGCAAAACGGTTATTCATCTTGCCAATGCACTTTATATTGTGCCGTTACTAAAAGAGGATGTCTATATTTTAGCCGAAGAGATGCTAGGTCAAGAGCGTCACCCCCATATTCAACACCTAGAATTTAACCCCATTGTCGGTGAGTTTCAAAAATTAAGTATCGAAAAATGGAACGAATACATTCATACCGAAGCATTACGTAAAAAGAAGCAAATTGAATCCAAAGAGCGTTATGTCTTCCCAGGTGCAGGTCTTAGCAAAAAAGAACTACGCGAATATAATCGCATGCTGGAAGAGAGCAAAGAACTTGGCTTATAATTAAAAACACAAGATGGGTATAACGCATCACAAAATTCATCATTGATGTATAAAATTGATGGGTTGCACAAAAAAGGCAACCCATGCCATTACGCCTAATTTTTATAAAAATTTCGATTTTCTCCTATTCAAAACATAAGTCCATGACCACACTTGTAACCGGCGCGACCGGTCATTTAGGCGCTAATTTAGTACGTGCTTTATTAAATCGCGGTGAGAAAGTACGCGTTTTATTACGCAAGGAAAGCAACAATATAGAAGTTGATGGCCTTAATGTAGAACGCGTATATGGCAATTTAAAAGATGAAAAATCCCTTATCGAAGCTGTCAAAGACTGCGATTATGTTTATCATTTAGCCGCTTTTGTAAGCATTCGTGATGGCGACCGCAAAGAGCTTTACGATGTCAATGTATTGGGCACCCGTTACCTTATGCAAGCCTGCCGCCTAGCCGGCGTTAAAAAAGTCGTACACTGTAGCTCATTTGGTGCTGTCGGCAATAATCCAGAGGGTGCATCCAATGAAAAATGGGCCGTTAGCCCTTATGAAATGACCACTGACTATGAAATCTCCAAAACCTTTGCAGAGCTGGAAGTTTACAAAGAAATTGTGCGCGGCCTACAAGCGGTTATCGTTAATCCCAGCGGCATTGTAGGGCCTTGGGACTTTAAACCCTCTCTGCTCGGTAAAACCATCATTGAATTTGCACAAGGCAAAATGCGCGCTTCGGTTAAAGGCGGTTTTGACTTTACGCCCGTACAAGATGTCGTCCAAGGGCATTTACTCGCAATGGAAAAAGGGATGGTCGGTGAGCGTTATCTACTGAC
>JALSIU010000042.1 GCA_026989715.1 Methylomonas sp. | reverse complement strand
TGATTTTGATTATTAAGCTGTAGATTTTTTAGATCAGATATTGTCTCTTTTAATACAACGAGTAATTGTAGCGATTCGGTGCCAGGTGCCACTAGTATGACTTCGCCTTGCTTTGCATCTGGGTTGCTTGAGTCAATAATGGTGCAGCCTGGCGTTACATCGCTATGTATTGAGCAGTGAGCCTGATACATGACACGTTTGTTTTTGCCCAAATAATGGGTGCGTGCAACAATTTCTTGGCCTGTATAGCAACCTTTTTCAAAACTAATGGCATTAAGTTTATCAAGGTTAAGCATTTGTGGCACAAATTTTTCGGTGGTGGCTGGCGTTAGCCAAGGAATGCCCGCTTGAATATCTAAATTTAGCCAAGCATCGGCATTTATGGCAGTTATTTCATGCGTAAGCGCGTTGCTCCAGAAAGACTGAGCCTCATCAGGAGGTGCAAAAAACAAGAAGCTATGTGCTTGTTCTGGGTAGGGCAATAAATGATCAGATATGGATGCTGTTGGTTTATATAGGCCAATAATGCACAGATTCTCACTTTGATCGGTTAATTTTACATCTGATCGTAAAATATACATCGTTAAGCGTTTTTTGACGCTTGCAAGTAAGTCACTGGGTAAGATTAATTGCAAGGTATCAGTTTGTTTTACGACAATAAACGTACTGATTGTACGCCCCTTTGCATTACAGAAAGCACCTAATTGAGGGATAGAATCGCTTAGCGTTTTAATATTGCAAGTGGTTTGCCCTTGTAAAAAATCGCTAGCATCCTGTCCGGAAACACTTAAGATGGCAAGGTGTGAGAGGGGCGCGATAATTTGTTTATTTGTAGTGAGTGTGTGAGATAAATCTTGCGTATTAAGGAAGTCGGTCCAGTGAGTATTCATCGTTTTAGTTTAAAAGAGTGCGGGTAAATTTTTGATTGAATCTATAATTTGAGTAGCTTGAGTATTGGCTTCATTAATAATATGGCCTGAGCGAACTAAAATAGTTTGTGTAATGCCCGCATTGATGCCGGCTTGAATATCACTTTCCTTATCTCCTACTAAAATAGATTTACCTAAATCTATTTTAAAGGTTTTTTGTGCTTCTACCAGCATGCCTGGATTGGGCTTACGGCAAATGCATTCTCCCGTAAATTTTGGATGATGTGGACAGTGATAGACTTGAGAAATCAAAATGCCTTTTTGCGTAAATTTCGCAAGCATCCATTGGGTTAAGTTGGCAAAGTCATTTTCCGTATATTTACCCCGCGCAATACCCGCTTGATTAGTAATAATGATAATCAGGTATCCTTGGTTTTGGAAATATTGGCAAGTATCAAAAACGCCATCAATAAATTCAAAATCAGAAATCTTATAAAGGTATTCCTTTTCTATGTTGATAACACCATCACGGTCTAAAAATAATGCTTGCTTCATAAATAGTGTGCTAATTCGATTTGTGCTTTTTGATAGTCTTCAGGTATACCAATATCAATAAAGTAAGTATCAAAAATACTGGCATAAATATTTAAGACGTTAATGTTTTCTTGCATAAATGTTTCAAAAGAAAATTGCTTGGACAACTTAAACGCTACAAAAATATTTTTATTGAGGAGGTAGATTCCGCCATTAATATGACCTTCGGCAACAAATTCTTTTTCTCTAAAAGCGGTAACTTTACCATTGTCAGCAATGATGACACTGCCGTAACGCTCAAATGCTTGCATCGGCTTTAAGGAAAGAGTCAGGTCAGAGTGATTTTTTAGGTGGTCTGCAAACAAGTTTTTTAAATCTACCTTAAAAAAAGTATCTCCATTAATTACAAAGGCATGCTCCGTTTTCAAATGAGGGATAGCATTTAAAATGGCACCGCCTGTCCCTAATGGCTCGTTTTCAATGACATAATCTAGTGTCATGCCGGCAAATGCATCATTAAAATAATTTTTAATGACTTCATGCTTATAACCGACCGATAAGATGACTCGGGTAATACCATTTTTCTGTAAATATAACAGAATATGTTCTAAAAATGGCTTACCTTGTACTTCAGCCATAGGTTTAGGCACATCTGATACGACGGATTGTAAACGAGTACCAAAACCGCCTGCTAGAACAATCGCTTCCATTTAGAACCCCTTGCCAAATAAGGCTTCTTCAACCACTGAGCAGATAATATGGCCAATCAATATATGACTTTCTTGAATTCTAGGCGTTGAGGCGGAAGGGACTTTGATGCAGTAATCACATAGGTCTGCCATTTTACCGCCCGTATCACCTGTTAAGCCTACGCTGATAATACCTTTATCTTTACATTCTTTTAAAGCGGCAATGATATTGTTGGAATTACCGCTGGTAGAAATGCCGATGAACATATCGCCGGTATTGCCATTTGCTTGAATTTGACGGGCAAATAATCTCTCGTAACCATAATCATTAGCAATGGAGGTTAGGATGGAGGTATCGGTCGTTAAAGCTTGTGAAGCGAGCCCCGGTCGGTCAAAGTAAAAGCGACTGACAAATTCGCCTGCAATATGTTGTGCATCAGCGGCACTGCCACCATTACCGGCAATCAGTGTTTTATTGCCATTTTTATAAATGTCGGTCGCCTTTTGGGCAACATTCATAATTAAATTAACTAAAGCGTCATCATTGAGTATTGCTTGCTTGACTTGATAGGAGTCGGTAATTTGTTGGGTGATAAATTGATGCATCATATGATTTTCCAGCCTCGAGTGCCGTCCTTGGTAAAATGAATATTAATCACGTAGCCTGCTTGTTGGTTTAAGGCATTAACGAGTTGTACTTTTTTAATAGGGTCTACGATAAAAAACATAAAACCGCCGCCACCGGCACCACTTAATTTACCCGCATAAGCACCATTGGCGATGGCCAAATTGTATATATTATCAATATCTGAGTTAGTAATAGAGGTGGCCATTTTCTTTTTGGACTCCCAGGATTGATTTAATACTTTAGCTAATTCAGGAATATTGCCTTTGAGTACAGCCTCTTTCATGGCTAAAGCATCTTGTTTAGCTTTGTGCATTGCATTTAAGGCCTGCGTATTACGGGAGACGGTATTCGCTTTTTCTTCTTCAATAATAGAGGCTCGGCGCGTGATACCGGTAAAGTATAAGACGCTAGAGGCTTCTAATTCATCAATAATCCAGTTTTTAATTCTTAAAGGATTCACAATGACGCGTTTAGCCTCATAAAATTCCATAAAATTGAAGCCGCCAAAGGTGGCCGCATATTGGTCTTGTGCACCACCAATAATAGCCACATCTTCACGCTCTATATCAAAAGCTAAGCGCGCAATATCATATTCACCAAAGGGGAGGTTCAGCCATTCAACATAAGCTTTAATCATGGCAACCACCAAGGTAGAGGAAGAGCCTAAGCCGCTGCCGGCCGGTGCATCTGAATAGGTGGTCATTTTTAATGATAAGGGTTGATTGTCATTAAATTCCTGTACTATTTTATTATAAACCCCTTTATGTAAATCTAGATTGCCATCCATATCGAGTTTAGATTGTGCCGTACTACTAAAGCTTTCACCTCGATCTGTGGTCGAAAATTGTACGCATTTATCTGTGGTGACTTCTAGCGTGCAATAGGCATACATATCAATTGTTGCATTTAAAACGTAGCCGCCATATTCATCACAGTAGGGACTAAGGTCAGTGCCGCCTCCCGCCAAGCCAAGGCGTAGTGGAGCTTTTGTTCTGATAATCATATTTTGTGTTATTCCTTAGGTTGTAACGTGGTGAAACCATACAAATAGTTTACGCTAAACTGCTTTTAGTAAAAAATTAATGCCGGAATATTTGGCAATCCGGTTAAATTGAAGCAATGACTTAATACGCGCAAAAAGAATTCTAGTGCGTTGTCGCTTACTGTCAACTATAACTTCTGTTGTTATACCTCGATTATGATCTTTCATTATTTTGGCGAGTTGTGTGACCGACATAAACCTCACATTAGGCAAGTGAGTGTGCATGAGTTGTAATAATTTATCTAATTCTTGTAGTGACGAATTATTTTCTGTCTCATCAATAAAATTAAAGCGATGTGTTTCTAATAATGCGGGGCGGCCACATTGTGTTTTAGCCAAAATACCTTGTAATGCAGTTTCGGCTGTATGGCCGATACTGGGTTCAAAATAGTTATTTCTCACCAAAAATAGTAGCCCGCCTTGCTCCTGGCCATTCCAAAATAGCCTACCATTGGGTTTAGGTAAACGTTGCTTATCGCGCCCAGTGCATTGCCGCCCTGGGGTGATCCAGACTTCTATGCCGCGTGCTGCGTAAGCCTTTTCCACCTCATCTGTCCAAACAAACGTAGGCGGAACCACTATTTTGGGCGTTTGTCCAAATATTTCGGCATATAGGGATAGCTCTTCGTCAATGGCGCGCTGAATATCTTCCGGACTGTGTTCGCGAGAAGGGATTTGGCTACTATCGACCCACCGGCTTTGTAATTCAGAAGGTAAATCTTCAGTTTGTAGCGAGTCGTTATTAAATAGCCATTGCTGCACTTGTGGGTTGTTTTGTGCGCTTTGCATCAGAGACGCGGGCCAAAAGTGCTCCATGCCATGTAAATGTACTGCAAATGTACCTTGGTCGATACCTTGTTGAATAGCTTCACGGAGTTTTGCGTATCGGGAATCGGCTAATGTTCTTTTATAATAAATCTGCTGGTTGCTTGCTTTGATTTTAGCAACATCTGGCTCCGCTAAAATAACCCCTAGTGTCATGACGGGATGACTACCTGTGCTGTCGGTATACTGGGCTAATAGTGTATTGATTCGGGTGAGTGCCGTCTGTTGATTGAAGGAGCCGGTTCCCCAGTCGTCACTTTCAAAAATAACGATTGGGAACTTGAACATAGGCTCTAATAAGCATTTTTTTATATTTTCTGTATGTTGAAAATATAAAATAAGCAACCAGAAAATGAACCATAGGCTGATAGTGAATACGATACTTAAGACTATTGTGCTAGCCATCTATGTAGTCTCCTAGCGGTCGGTGTAAAGAGAGGCATTTTACGTATATTTGTCAGGCTTAAATTGAGGCCATGAGATAATTTTGACTCATTGCTTGGTAGAATTTGTACAGCAATACAAAATGTAACAACTGATATTATTGTTTTTTAGCAATATGCTCTTGTATTTGGCTGACACGGCGAATATGTGTGAAATTATCGAGTACGCGGGCACGCGCTTTATCGCCCATTTCTTGAGCTTTGTCTGGGTTGTTTAAGAGCCAGGAAATGCCTTTAGCAATTTCTGTAATACTTTCGCCTTCAACGCGTAAACCTGTTTCGCCATCAACCACCGCTGAGCCGGTACCACCTGCAAGACCAGAAATCGCGGGCTTTCCACTAGCCGCCGCCTCTAAAAAAACGAGTCCAAAGCCTTCATTGTCACCATTAATGTCGCGATTAGGCATAGCAAATAAATCACAGGTGTTATACCAGCGCGGCAAATCCTCATAACTGACATGGCCTAGAAAATAAACACGGTCAGCTACATTAAGTTCTTGAGCCAGTTGTTGTAAGGCTTCTTGTTCTTCTCCAATACCAATTAAAGCATAGGCCACATCTAAACCAGATTCAATAAGCAAGGGTAGGGCGCGAATGGTATTATCAAATCCCTTACGTTGCATTAAGCGTCCAACTGATAGAATGAGTTTTTTATCATGACTGATGCCAAAAGCATCTCTTACCTTATGTTTATTTAAAGCGGGAGAAAACCGTGTTGCGTCAACTGTCGGTAAGGTGATAACGATACGTTTTGGGTCTACTTTAATTAAATTCACTAACGTATCATACGTGTTGTCACTATTGGCCAGCACCCAGTTGGCATGACGTAAAGCAA
>JALSIU010000041.1 GCA_026989715.1 Methylomonas sp. | reverse complement strand
CAATAAGCAAATTAACTGCTCAACCCGCTCACATTTAGCGGCTGACAACCCACTACGACTCAACAACAGCCTGTCGGCAATGCACCTAATCGAATATGGCGCACAATCTATGGCAATCCACGGTGGCTTACTCTCAGGTAAATCTTCCCCCGGCTTTTTAGCTGCCATACGCGGCGCACATTTTCATATTGATACCTTAGACAAACTCAGCGGCAGTTTGCATATAGAAGCCCGTGCCGAATTAAAAATTGAAAATGGCGCAGTCTATTCATTTCGCATTACCGACCATCAAGGCAACTTACTGCTTGATGCCCGCGCAACCGTTATTCACACCCAACCATGAAAAAAGCACTGATTACCGGCGGCAGTGGCGATATAGGTTCTGCCCTATGCACTCGCCTTGCACAAAATAACATTCATGTGATTGTGCATAGCAATCATAACTTCGACAAAGCCCGGCAACTCGCCCGGCAAATAACCCAACAAGGCGGCTCGGCCGAAGCGGTGGCCTTTGATGTCTGTGATAGCGAAGCCAGCGCACACGCCATCCAAAAATTATCCGCCTCCGGGCTGATTCAAATTATTATCAACAACGCCGGCATTCACCGCGATGCACCACTCGTCGGCATGAGCAGACAAAACTGGACCGAGGTGATTGATGTCTCTTTACATGGTTTTTACAATGTCACTCAACCTTTACTTATGCCCATGATTCAAAGTCGCTGGGGACGTATTATCAATATGTCTTCGGTCGCCGGCGTGATGGGCAATCGTGGCCAATGCAATTACTCTGCCGCCAAAGCCGCCTTGCACGGTGCTACCAAATCGCTGGCACAAGAACTGGCTTCCCGTAAAATAACGGTCAATGCCATTGCCCCCGGCATCATTCAAGGCAACATGAGCGAAAATAGTTTTGATGCGCAAACCATTAAAACAATTGTTCCCATGAAACGTGCAGGTAAACCCGAAGAAGTCGCCGCCCTAGCCGCTTTTTTATGTTCTGATGAAGCAAGTTATATTTCCGGACAAATTATTAATATCAATGGTGCAATGGCGTAGACTTAACAACGATTAGGCAAAGCCCCCCTACACATAATCACAAGCTTTATGAATCAAAATCACTATGACGTACTCGTCATTGGCGGAGGCCCTGCCGGAACGACTATTGCCACGCTACTAGCGGAAAAAGGGCATCATGTAGGGCTATTAGAAAAAGCCCACCACCCCCGCTTTCATATTGGTGAATCTTTATTGCCCATGAATTTGCCGATTTTAGAGAAACTGGGGGTATTGGCACAAGTGGATGCTATCGGCATTAAAAAATATGCTGCTGAATTTAATTCTGAAGAAACAGCATTAGCACAAGATACTTTTTATTTTGCCAAAGCAACAAAAAACAGCCCGCCTTTTGCATACGAAGTCAGACGTTCTGAATTTGATGCTATTTTATTTAACAACTGCCAACAAAAAGGCGTTGTGACGCAAGAAGGCATGACGGTAACTCATACCGAGCTAAACGCGGACTTAAAAACCATTCACGCGCAAGATGCGACTGGCCGCCAGCATACTTTTACAGCGCGTTACTTAGTGGATGCATCGGGGCGTGATACCGTTTTAGCCAAACAATTAAAAAGCAAACGCAGCAACCCTAAACATAAAATGGCCGCTATTTTCGGGCATTTCAACAAGGTAGAGCGTAGAACCGGCAAAGATGCCGGTAATATCAGTATTTATTGGTTTCAACATGGCTGGATATGGCTGATTCCACTCAAAGATGGCACAACCAGCATCGGTTGCGTTTGCTGGCCTAGCTATTTAAAAACGCGGCAGACTGATTTAAACAGTTTTTTACAGCAGACCCTAGCGGAAGTACCTGCAATACGCGCACGAATGCAGGCGGCACAACTACAAGGCGAAGCACAAGCGACCGGCAATTATTCCTACCAATCCAGCCTGATGTCAGGTGATGGTTTTTTACTCATTGGCGATGCTTATGCGTTTGTTGACCCTGTTTTTTCCAGCGGCGTTTATCTTGCCATGCAAAGTGCCACAAGAGGTGCGGAACTGGTGGATAAATTACTGGCCAATGCGCCTAATAAAGAGACATTGCTAAAACAATTTGAGCATGCGGTGAGCACAGAAATCAAAGCATTTTGTTGGTTTATTTACCGTTTTAACAGCCCGGCTTTACATAAACTGTTAATGGCCTCTGATGAAGCCGCACAACACCCTGTTAAGCAAAAAATTAAAGCTGCCGTTATTTCAGTACTCGCAGGTGATGCCTACCATAATACTGAAATTCGCTTACCCTTATTTATCTTTAAATTACTTTACGGTATCCATAAAATAATGGCGTTTAAAAAGAATTACGCTTTTAATCGCTTTAAACAACAACAAAATAACCTAAATTAATCTCCGTCTTTATGAAATAAATCAAAAACCCAGCCTAAATGATTGGCATCGCTTTTTGCAATCCCTGCGGCATAAGCATTTAATTCCGGTTTCACAGCACACGCATTCCTGACAATCTCACCGGCTAGCTCTGTAATCAAATGCACATTAGCCGTTAATTGCAAACTCAACTCCCGGTCACTCTGCTCTTTTAATAAGTCTTTGTTTAATTGCTGTAAAAATGTAATATTGCTGTAATTAATATAAATGCCACGCATGGCATAACTGGCTAAATCTACTGCGGCCCACTGCCGAAAAAAGCCCTGCATCAAGCGATTGATTTGATAAATTTGTTGTAAAGTCCTGCCGGATGTTGCCATAAAATCCAAATCACAAAATTTATCTCTAAAATACAATAAGGCGGCACCACTCCAATACAGCGTGTAATCCCAAATGATTTTAATGCTCATCACTTTGGCATTCGCCATTATCGGGTATTGGTCTTCATACACCGGACTAAATGCCAAAAAGAGTGTACGAAATAGTTTTTCATATTGCTCCGCTCTAGCGGCTATATCCATTCCCGCCTGCTGTTTAATAATTAAGTCACTGATAAAACCATTATTAAGTGCAATAAAATCACTACCCGGCGAATAAAAGGGATCTAAAAAAGCACCGGCATCCCCCGTCATGGCCCAGCCATCTGCTGAATACACTTTTTTACAATTATGTGAATAATGCTTTAAGCTCAAAAAATCTTGTAATTGTGCTTGATGCTTTGCAATCACTTGCGCACACTGGGGTTCGTATTTTTGCAACCAAGCTTGCGCACGTGCAAAGGTATTGATTTCTGCATAGGGATGAATATTGGCATCGGCAACAATACCGATACTGGTTGAACCTGAAGCCAGCGGAATCAACCAAACCCAGTAGCCTTTTCCCATTAAATGATTGGTACTCAATCGTCTAGGCACTTTTGCACGCGCTTGCCATGCAGGATCATCATACCAATCATCAATATCAATCTTATGCTTAATCCGAAACCATGAGGCATTCACATCATGGTAAACAGGTTTGGCTAACTTTAATTTGCGCTTTAAAATCCCCATACGCCCCGAAGCATCCACCAACCATGCTGTTGTGACAGTGGATTCCTGCGTGTTCGTTAATAAAGTAATTTTATGTTCATAATGACCTAATGCAATCTCTTTAACTTTACAATTATCTTGAAAATCAATACCCAAACTTAAGCAATGCGCGGCGAGTGCCGTTTCAAAACGGCCACGGTCGATTTGATAGCTTTTGGCCATAGGGTACTCATACGAGCCTAATTCAATACGCTGACCTATATCTGTATTATTACCTTGAGTATAAAAAAAACGTAACCCAAACTTGGGCAATTCATTTTCTAATTGTTGTTGCAATCCTAAGATATTTTCAAAATAATGGCTGGCTATTTCTACCGAAGACTCACCTACTTTATGTGCCGCCTCAGGTGCAGGATGCGCCGCTTTTTCCGCAATAAGAATACGCAACTGAGGGGCTTTCAGTTTAAGCTGTATAGCAAGCGATAGGCCGGACAAGCCACCGCCCATAATCAGAACATCATATGTTGAGTGCATTTAAAAACTTCCGCGATTAATAAGATACATAGCCCGCTTTAAGCAACACCCAATTGATGCCATAACTCACTTTGTTGACTCAAGCCCAAAACCTTCTGCACAACCTGCACCCCTGAGTAAGTTACACCATAAACTCCACCGCCCGGCGTAGTCCAGTGCCCTACAAAGAAAAGACCATCAATAGGCGAGCGATTGCCGGCTCGATTTGCGCCCGATTGTGCAGGACTCACATCCCAGCCATAAGCGGCTCCTTTATAATTTGAGGTATAGCGTTGCATCGTAGCAGGCGAGCCGGCATCAACAAATAATAAATGCGCCGCTAAACCCGGTAACTGTTTATCCGCAAAATCCAACATTTGCTGTGTAAAATCTGCCTTACCGTCTTGCCAATCATCATATTGCTCAAAATTGGCTAAGGTAGTCAATACCACCAAATGCTCGCCTGTCGGGGCCAAGCTCGTATCAACCAAAGTCGGTATGGTAATGCTTAACCAAGAGAGTTCGCCTTGTAACGATTGATGATAATTCAACCCATGGTCTAATTCATCATAATAAAAGCCTTCATGATGCGCCCCTAATGCAACAACATCTAAATCGGTAGCAATATACACAACAAAAATGGACATTGATGGCTGCATACGTTGCAAACGACTTAAATAACGCTTAGGAAAATATTGCTCACCCACTAAAACACTTACGGTATGGCGCATATCCGCATTAGAAATGACCTGCTTAGCGGCAATAAATTCTCCTGATGCAAGCTCTACGCCTTGCACTTGATTATCTAACACACGAATACGACTGACGGCAGATTTAAAACGTACCGTACCACCAGCCTCTTGTATCCCATCAACCAAAGCATCAGCAAACCGTTGAAAACCGCCTTTGCAATAATAAGCACCTTCAAGTACATACCCCATCAGCATGCTTGCCCAATACACAAAGGAGATTTTTTCAGGCGGTAAGCCTAAATAAGGCCAGTTTGCCGCAAAAATGCTCTGTAACTGCGGGTCTTGAATAAAATCACCCCAAACATCCGCCAAAGTGCTGTGTCGATATTGAAACAAAAGGGCTAATTCAGAACGACTCCCCGTTAAATCATTTGCGGCCATACAATCCTCTGCTTTAGCCACTTGCTCCGCTAATTGCAAACAGAGCGTTAATAAATCATGCAAGCCTTGTTGCTGATGCGGAAAAATCGCGGCAAGCTGCTGCACAAAAGCGTCAATAGAAGACGGCAAAGCAACCGATAAACCAGGTAAAGAAACAAAGGAAAAAGGATTTACCTTAATAAATTCCAGCTGTTCATAAGCATCAACGGCTTGCAAAACCTTACGAATCAGTTGCCCTCCCTGATAACCTTGCAGGCCGCAACCACTAATAAGGTGCACCCCTGAATCAAATGTATATTTTTTACGCCGAAACCCATGCGCATAACCGCCGGCGCGATCATGCTGTTCTAACACTAAAACTTGTCTTCCGGCCTTTGCTAACAAAGCCGCCGCCGATAGTCCGCCTATGCCACTACCAATCACGATAACATCCATTATTTTCATCCCTGATGATTGATAGGACACAAGGATAAAATTACAATCTGGAAATTTTAAAACTACCCATAGACCAGCCTAAATCATAGCCCGACCCTTTGCCTGATAAAGTCACCGTACGCGCACCTCTAGGTACCCAACGGCCTTCAATTGATTTGCCAAAACCCGCATGACCGCCTAGTGCAAAAGCGCCACCGTAAATATCTTCTAAGGTTTCGATACCCATTAGCTTAGCGGTACCGCCTTTTATTTCAGAAGCACCAAAGGTAAAGCCGCCGCCCTGCAAACTCAAATTGACTTTAGCCGTCTTACCGCTAGGGCACTTTACAA
>JALSIU010000040.1 GCA_026989715.1 Methylomonas sp. | reverse complement strand
GCCTATCTAGCATGGCAAAGCCATGATATTTTTAACAGCGGCTTGAGTTTTAGTATTAAAGCAGGCCGTCAAACGATGGATGTCGGCAGTCGCCGTTTAGTTGCACGCAACCGCTTTCGTAATACACTGAATACCTTTACCGGAATTGATACCGTTATCAGCCAAACCAACACGTGGCACTGGCGCAACTTTGTTGTGTTACCCGTATCACGCTTACCAAACGACAAAGCCTCCTTACAGACAGGGCGAACGGCATTTGACCAAGAAAGTTTTGCACGCATTTTTGCCGGTAGTTTTTTTAGCATCAACCACCTTCCTTTAAATAGTCAAGGAGAGTTATACCTGTATTACCTAAATGAAGATGATACAAAAAATACAAAGACCAAAAATCGCAAACTATTTACCCCTGGCTTTCGCTGGATAAAAACGGCAAAAACCAACCAGTTTGATTTTGAAATAGAAGCGGCGTTGCAAAGCGGCACATCACATGCAACAACGGCAGTATCAGATCAAACCCGCCTCAAGCATTTCTCCTATTTCGGGCATATGGCACTTGGATACAGCTTTGACTTTCCATGGAAACCGCAACTAATTTTACAATATGACTATGCCAGTGGCGACAAAAACCCTAATGACAATAAAAATGATCGCTATGAAACATTATATGGTGCTCGCCGTTTTGAATTTGGACCAACGGGTATTTGGGGAGCTTTCGCGCGTGCCAATATCAACACACCAGGAATTCGACTTAAATTCAAGCCAAATACAAACTTAACGGGTTTTATTGCACACCGCGCTTATTGGTTGGCAAGCAATACAGATACATGGGTAGGCAGTGGCTTACGCGATAAAACAGGACGCAGCGGCAGTTATATCGGCCAACAAATGGAATTGCGGTTACGCTGGAAACTCATTCCTAAAATGGTCACACTAGAAACAGGATGGGCGCACCTATTTAAAGGGGCATTTGCTAAAAATGCACCAGGCTCTCCAGCGAATAAAAATGACTCCGACTACTTCTACTTCCAAACCACTCTGTTCATTTAAAAAAATACTATGCAAAAAATTATCTTTCTTACTTTACTGTATTGCTTCAGCATTAGCACCACTTATGCAACCGACATTTTACGCATGTCCACCACCACCAGCACTGAAAATTCAGGTTTGCTAAGAGTGCTCAACCCCTTATTCGAAAAAGTTTACGATATTCGCCTCGATGTGATTGCCGTTGGCACCGGCAAGGCCTTACGCCTTGGCGAAAATGGTGATGTTGATATCGTTTTTGTACATGCTCCCAAAGCAGAGCTTGAATTTGTGCGCAAAGGTTATGGCATTGATAGAAAATCAGTCATGCACAATGATTTTGTACTGATAGGCCCTGTTGCCAATCCTGCAAAAGTCACAACAACCCAGCCCATTGTGAGCGCATTACAACAAATCGCACAACAGCAAGCACTCTTTATCTCTCGTGGCGACGACTCCGGCACACATAAAAAAGAAATAAGTTTGTGGCAAGCCGCACACATTGCCCCAACAGGAACAAACTACCTCTCTGTAGGCCAAGGCATGGGTGCCGTCATCAAAATGGCCAATGAAAAGCAAGCCTATACATTGACTGACCGTGGCACTTATATTGCCTTTAAAGATAAAATTGATTTAGCCATTCTGAATGCAGGCGACCCTGCTTTATTTAACCCGTATCATATTATGGCAGTCAACCCCGCTAAACATCAGCATGTGAATTATAAAGCCGCAAAAAAATATATTGATTATGTCACCGGAGTAGAGGCGCAAGCACTGATTGGTGCTTATAAAAAACAGGGAGAGACGCTCTTTTATCCGGACGCGCAAAAATAACAACCAAGCGTTAAGTTTTATATTACCCTCAGGCTGAGGGTATATAGGCTTAGGGGCTATCGGTCATCACGCGATAAACGCTTTTGTTCCGCGACAACATCAGCCGGGGAACTTATTTTATGAGCCGCATTCTGTACCAATTGTTGCCGACGTGATGCACTATCCTGCCTAGCACGTAATATATAGCCACTCAAACCACTACCGGCCGCCACCATGACCATCATGCCTACCGTCACCAACTGGCTGAATATCATCACCCCGCCCGCGCCAACGGCCATAGTAAACGCCATACCGACTTTAAAATTAGCTTTGGCATGTGTTTTACGACTCTCTGCCGCAATTTTACGATAACTGTCCGCAATGATATTCGCTTTCTCGCGCTCAGCCGCCAGTAAAATGCGCTCCCGCTCCCGCGCATGTTGATCTTGTAACTGCGATTTTTCCTGCAAAACATGCGCCTTTTCGTGTTCTGCCTGCTGGCGTATATTCTCTCTATCTTGCGCATGCCGCTCTAATAACTGCGTCTGCTCATCAATATAAATATTACGCGCAATGGCAGATAACCAAAAAGCAGTCAGTACAGCACTCATAATAGCAATGACAATAATAACAATCAGTAATTGCAAATCTGCCGACCAATTAAGTGCCATTAAGACCAGCCCGCCGGTAACAAGCTGCAAAAAAACAATGGCTGGTAAGAATTTAGACATAGCCCATGTGCAATTTATTAAAATTGCATAAATATTAGCACTTTAATAAAAAATTTACCGCTGTAATCAAACCTTATCCGTCTTTTTATTTTGCACCACGTCAGTATAAAGAGCTTTTGCCTGCTGCACGCAAGCTTTAAAACCATAGGCCTGCGCCTTGGCTAAATATTGTGCTTTGGCCGCTTTTAATTCTGCCTCATGTGCAATCCAGTAATCCAGTTTCTGCGTTAAACTATCCACATCCCCTGCCGTAAACAAAAAATCATCATTGAGGGCAAATTGCGCTGAAGCACTATGCTCAGCATCACTAATCAGAGCCGGTAAGCCGCACCCGATAGCCTCTAAAACCGCCATCCCTTCCAATTCTATTTCAGAGGCATGAATAAATAAATCAGCCGTATTAAATAATGAAATCAACTTTTCCTGACTCACATATTCAAAAAAAGCGGGGTTAGGCAAAGTATTGCCCAAATCAATCAACTCAGCACGTAATGCCCCTTGGCCGGTCACGACAAGCTGAATTTTATCTTTAAATTTTGATTGTTTAATCGCCCGCATCACTAAATCATGACGTTTTTCCTTGGCCAAACGCCCCACCATCAAAATAAGAAATTTACCTTCAAATTCCGGCTCTCTAACACACGGCCGCGGCTTAAACTGTTCAGGTAGGCCATTCGAGACAACGGCAACCGGTGTTTGAATCGCAAATTTTTCCAACATAGTTTTACCAAATGCACTCGGCGCAATCACCAAGTCAGCTTTATTGTAAAATGTACGAATAAAAAACCGATACAAAAAGGCATTTAGCCAATCAAAATCCAATCCGATATTCCACATCAAGTTTTCCGGTTGCACATGAAAACCAAATACAATGGGCTTATTGAATTCTTGTGCAATTTTTAAAGCCTGATAGCCTAAAAAAAAAGGGAATTGAATATGAACTAAATCTGCCTCTCGAATAACTTCTCGCAGAACTTTTTTATTTGGCCAGGCAAACAGAAAATCCATGGCCTGCATTTGCTTTTTAGCAAAGGGAAGATAAAAGGCAGGAAAAACAATTTTATTAGCCTCCGGCTCGCCCGTACTCACGACAGTAAGCGCATCCGTTTCTTTAAAATAATCAATAAATCGCCTGGTTGAAACCACACCGCCTGATTTTTCTCCATCTACATTATCTGCAACAAAAACGATTTTCAAAATAATCCCCAAAGGTAAACTTAAGATTAAGACAACTTTTTATTTAAACAATTAGCCAAAAGACCACTATAGAACAACACGCTTAACACTGAAGGCCGGCAAAACAATTAAGGTGCAAATCAGTGTAAATGAAATACCCACCGCCAATAACAAGCCCATACTGGCAATTCCCTGATGATTGGTAAATGCCAAACTGGTAAAACTCAGTAATGTTGTTAAAGAGCTGAAAAACACCCCTCGCGCCGTACTGGTTTGCAATAAATGCTCATTAGCCTCTAGGCCGGCATTAATACGATGCATAATATGAATGCCACTATCCACCCCCATCCCCATCAATAATGGGAGTGCAATGATATTGGCAAAATTAAAGGGATTTCCCAATACCACATTCATTGCCGCCGTCAATAAGCCAGCCAACAATAAAGGCCAAACCACCAAAAAGGTATTGCGCCAGCTTCTAAGAATCAGCAATAAAACCATAAAAATAACCATAAAAGCAGTGGTAAATGCCTGAATAAAAACATTGGCAATCACCTGACCTGCGGCCAAATCTGACACCGGCAAGCCGGTCACTGAGTCATCCACCGTTTGTACTTGCATGGCAAACTCCGATAAATTTGCCGCAATATTCAAATCCTTTTTGGGGTCAATAAT
The DNA here is from genome assembly GCA_026989715.1 of Methylomonas sp. Taxonomy (GTDB): domain Bacteria; phylum Pseudomonadota; class Gammaproteobacteria; order Methylococcales; family Methylomonadaceae; genus Methyloprofundus. Next base: position 1,485 of record JALSIU010000040.1, on the reverse strand, counting down.
CACTTTATAAATACCGGATGCACTGACCCAATTATTGCGAACATAAGCCGGAATATCACTTAAACCAAATTCATAAGCACTTAATCCGGCATGCAACCGTTGCATCGTCTGTGGAAATAAACCCAATACATTTTCATCCAATTGTTGGTATCTCGCCGCCTTAGCCTCCGGCGTTGCCGCCGCATCCACAAAAGTGATAAAAGCACTAATATCTTGCTGTAATGTCTGCAATAGCTCTGGAGCAACCTTTCCGGACGGCTTTGCCAAAGCTGCCGTAATGCTCGCTTGCAAATCCAATAAACCTTGCCGAGTATTTGCTTTTTCCCGTGGTCGATTAAAATTCGCTAAATCAGCACCTAAAATAATACTTAAGTCATCAATCATATCCAACTTATCAGCTTGGTCTTTGGCAACGAAACTGCTTAAGGTTATCGCTTTATTGACTGCCGGTAACTGTTTAACATTTGCAGCCAAGGTTTGGGCATTTTCTAAAGAATCCGTTAAACCTATCAAAACAAAAGGCGATCTGTCTTTAGACTGTAATAAGTCCTTAAATGCCTGCACCGATTCACTGCTTTGGTCGCGCAAATTAACAGGATTGGAATCAAGATAGATATAATTTAGAGAAAAGCCTGCGGCAATCGCCAATAAAAAAGAGGTGTAGCGAATCGCTCGCGCATGCCGAAATGGAAATGTACTTATCCAGCGCGGCAATTGCGTAACCTGCGTATGCGGTAATTTTTTAATGGCAAACACTTTAAGCAAGGCAGGCAACAAGGTTAGCGATACGATTAAACCCACAAACATGCCGCCCCCTGAAATCAAACCCAATTCAGAAACACCTTCATAATCGGTTGGAATAAAGGCAAAAAATCCAATTGAGGTTGTCAGAGCGCATAAAAAAAGTGATGCGCCTAAAATACGAACACTTTTTTGTATTGCTTGCTCGCTAGTCATACGATGCTCCCAACATTCACGAAAGCATAAACAAATATGAATGGCAAAATCGACCCCAAGACCAATATAAAGTATCGCAAAAGCAACCGAAAGCACATTTAAGTGCCCTACGGCAACGGTTGCAAAGCCCGCCGTTAAAATCAGCCCCATCACCAGAGCAATCAAGGTACACAATACAAGCTTAATTGAACGCAGGCCAAGCAATAAGACAAGAATTACCAAAAAAAGTGCGAACAAACCCGAATACACGGTATCTTCAGCCAGCACCCGCATTTCATCTTCTTCTAAGGCTATTTTGCCGGTCATACGAATCTGCACTTGTGGGTCTTGCAATTGAATGGCTTTAACCGCTTCCCGTGCAAAATCCATTGAATGTTTGGCAGGTTGCAGATTATTAAAATCCGCAATAGGTCTCGCACTGACAATGCTGCGCAAAGTATTGCGATTACTTGCCCCCTTAACAGCCAGCAATTTCTGCCAAGATAAGTAATTCGGTTGCTCAGACTGTGCCGCAAGCAGTGCTTGGTC